>CAZGWS010000032.1:0-19817 GCA_964528805.1 uncultured Lentimicrobiaceae bacterium
TTTTAATTGAATAATTCCCGAAGCAAAAGAAGCTATAGTGGCGTTTACATTATAACCAAAAAAGCCCTTTCACAATTTTGCGAAAGGGCTTTAATTTTATCTTACAAGTTAAGTAAATTGTTATTCTGCAATAACATTAAGACTGATAACAGCATTAATATTTTTATATAATTTTATTGTTGCAGTGTGTTTACCAACTTCTTTGATACTTTCCTCATCAAAGTAAATTTTCTTACGGTCAATATCAATTTCCTTAGCCTCTTTAATGGCGTTTGCAACCATAATAGTATTAACCGAACCAAATATTTTACCTGAGGTTCCGGCTTTTACTCCGATGTTCAGCTCTATATCTTTTAGTATTTCTAGAATGGCTTCAGCTTCTTTCACAATCTTATCTTCTTTATAAGCTTGCTGCTTTTTAAGTTCTGCCAGAGCTTTTTTGTTAGACTCTGTAGCTATAAATGCCAGCTTTTTAGGAATAAGATAGTTCCTTCCAAAGCCATTTTTTACGGTAATAAGGTCATTTTTATAACCCACTCCGTTTATATCTTTTGTTAAAATTACTTCCATTTTTTATCCTCCTTTATTTTAGTAAATCAGCAACATAAGGCATTAACGCAAGATGGCGCGCTCTTTTAACTGCTTGTGCAACTTTTTTTTGATATTTTGTTGATGTACCTGTAATACGACGAGGTAATAATTTACCTTGCTCATTAACGAACTTCAGGAGGAAATTAGGATCTTTATAGTCGATATACTTAATGCGACTTTTTTTGAAACGGCAGTATTTCTTTCTTTTAGTGTCAACTGCTATGGGTGCCAAATATTTTATGTCTGAATTAGGTTGTGCCATATTTCTGAATTTTAATGTTTGAAATTAATTTTAAGCTTCCTTAGGAAGATTTTCTTTTTCTTTCTTTAATCTACGTTTTTTCTCGTTATATGCAATAGCATGTTTGTCGAGTTTAACGGTAAGGAAGCGAAGAACTCGCTCATCGCGTTTAAGCTGGAGTTCCAGATTGGCAATTAACTGACCATCACATGTATATTCAAACAAATGATATGATCCTGTTGTTTTTTTCTGAATTGGGTAAACGAGCTTACGTAAGCCCCAATTTTCACGGTGCACAATATTTGCATCGTGGTTTATGAGGTGATCCTCATATTTTTTTACCGCTTCCTTTGTCTGTTCGTCAGACAAAACGGGAGTTAGTATGAAAACGGTTTCGTACTGGTTCATAATAATTTAAATTAGTTATTAATATTGTTATCTCCTCGAAAAACGAGGAGCGCAAAAATACAAATTTATTTTAAAGAAACAACATTGTATTACAAATAAATTTTGCAGCATTCCCATCACCAAAAATTAATGGAAATACGTGACTGTCAAGGTGATTTAATACATTATATGATTCTACTATTTTATCTTCGTCAGCATCGGCTACAATAGCTGCTCCATGCTCTACAATCTCTACCCATTCTGTTTCCGATCTTAGTATAATACATGGCTTGTTAAAGTAATATGCTTCTTTTTGAACACCACCGGAGTCCGTTAACACCATCTTGCAGTTACTCTCAAGTGCTATCATCTCGAGAAACGATACCGGATCAATAAGTTCTATGTATTTATTTTCTTTTATTGATGTCAGTATGTCGGCGTCAAGATTAGTTTTAAGTAGTTTACTCGTACGCGGGTGCAGCGGAACTACCATTTTTATTTTATTGATGTTTGTTATTTTATTTAACGAGCTAAATATAGCATTCAACCTTGTGGGGTTGTCAGTATTGTTATTGCGGTGAACTGTGGTGAGTATAAAATTGTCTTTCTCGAGATTGTATTTGTTGATAATATTACTTTTAATGTCAGATATTGACTTGAAATACAGGCTGTTATCATACATCACATCACCGCAATGAAAAACCCCCGGATTATCAGCACTAAAACCTGATCTGTTGTCCGTATTGAAGCCTTCATCTATCAAATTTTTTAATCCTGTTGCCGTTGGTGTAAATAGCAGTGTTGATGCATGGTCGCACATTATACGATTTATCTCTTCGGGCATTGCTTTGTTAAAGGAGCGAAGTCCCGCTTCTATGTGTACAATGGGAATATGTATTTTTGAAGCGGCTATTGCACCTGCAAGTGTTGAATTGGTGTCGCCGTATAAAATAATGTAATCAGGTTTTGTTTCACTAAGTATTTTCTCAATACCAACAATCATCTGTGCTGTTTGCATGCCATGACTGGTACTTCCAACATTTAAGTCGTAATCGGGATTTGGAATCCCCAGTTCATCAATAAAAATTTGAGACATATTCTTATCATAATGCTGCCCTGTGTGCACTATAATCTCCGTTATTTTATCAGCAAAGTAATTTTTAATAGCTCTACTTAATGCAGCTGCTTTTATTATTTGTGGTCGTGCACCAATAATTGTTACTATTTTTATCATTCTTTAATGTTTGTGAATATCTTGTAATAAGTAATAATCCAATGCATCAAATCATCGTTTCGTCGGCAAAACTAAAATAATTATCGCTGCCTACAATAATATGGTCCAACACATTTATTTCTAAAATTTTTCCTGCATCTACTATCTTTTTTGTAAGTTTTATGTCTTGGTGACTGGGTTTCAGATTATCAGACGGGTGATTGTGTGCAAGTATTATAGATGAGCAATTATTCTCGAGTGCAAGTTTAAAAATCTTTTTGGGGTCGGCAATAGTTCCTGATATACCTCCTTCACTTATGTTTATCTTTTTAATGATACTATTTGCCCTATCCAAAAGCAGTATCCAAAATTCTTCGTACTGTTTATCAACTAAATCGGCATACAACATGTCATAAGCATTACGACTCGAAGTTATTTTATTCGACTTACGTACAACATCGTCGGCACGTCTTCTCCTTCCAATTTCGAGTGCGGCAACTATGGATATTGCTTTTGCAGCGCCAATACCTTTATACACACATAGTTCAGTAACACTAAGCTTTGATAATTCGGCAAAATTATTATCAACATTGTTTAAAATGCGTTTTGATAGCTCAACAGCTGACTCATTACGGTTTCCGGAGCCTATCAGTATGGCGATTAACTCAGCCTTACTTAACTGCCCTTTACCTTTTGTCATCAATTTTTCACGCGGCCGATCATCCTCAGCCCAACTACTAATTGGAAGTTTATTATCCATAAAGTTGGTAAGTTATTTGATTAATACAATAGCAAATCAATACAAGAATTAATTTTTGCTAAAATTAAACAAAATGAGGCAAATACTTTGTTGCTTTAATCAAATGTGTAAACAAAAAAAATCCCAATGAGCTAACATCAGGATTTTAATTATTTATTATATCATACTACTTTTACAAACTGTTTGCATATTTTGTAATGCCCGATTTAATGTTACCGGCCTTATTTTTATGAATAATACCTTTTTTTGCAAGCCTGTCAATCATTTCGTAAAGTTTTGGTAATGAGTCGGCAGCCTCTTTCTTGTCAGTTAATAGTCTAAATTTTCTAACTGCATTTCGCATTGATTTAGCAAAATAACGATTATGTATCGTTCTGGTTTCAGTTTGTCTGATTCTCTTAATTGATGATTGATGGTTAGCCATATTTTTATTCCGTTTATGATAATGTTATTTTCGGGCTGCAAAAATAGATAAATATTTAATATAAAAAAATATTTATAAGTTTTTTTGGTTAATTTTATTATGGATGCACCAATACAACCAACGCTGATAGTTTGCTTAAGTTCAGATGCCATTATTTTCGATTATTTGAGATTAGATTTATCTTAAAACATTACTCGAAATTTTGCTTACTAACGTCATTTGACCAACACGCCACTTAACATACACTATATTAAGCCAATTGTCCGGTTAGTATGGGCTCTTTTTCTTCAACAATATTGTTAATGAGAACATCATAATATGTATTGGTGTTAAGTCCTGTATTTTTAATTATCACCGGAAGGTAATGCTCACCATAACCACTTGCATAGCCTCTATCAACTATTTTTTGTACAAGCACACGCTGGTGTTTTCCAATAAATCTTTTCCTGTGCTTAAGTCGCATTTTTTCTGATAGTGTTCTGATTATCTCACTCCTTCTGTTTTTTTCTCGCTCATCTATGTGGTCGGGGAGGCGTTCAGCTCTAGTGCCTTTGCGTATCGAATACTTAAAAGTGTGAATGTGAGCGAACCCAATAGCATTTGCAAGTGCAACTGTTTCTTCAAAAAGTTCTTGTGTTTCGCCGGGGAATCCTACAATAATATCAGTAGTTAAGCTAAACCCGGGATATAACTCCTCTAACTTGTCAGACATCTCTTTAAATAGCTTTGCCGTGTACATTCGCCTCATCTTATGTAGTATTTCTTCTGAACCGCTTTGTAAGCATATATGCATGTGTGGTGCAAGCTTGGGATTTTTAAAAAGCCGAAAGAAACTATCGCTGTAACCATCGGGTTCGATAGACGAAATACGTATTCTAAAGTCGCCGGGGATTTCCAACATCTGCTCAACAAGAGATTCAAAATCAGTACCTTCATATTCGTACCTGCCTATATTTACTCCGGTAATTATTACCTCTTTAAATCCAAATTCAACTACTTTACGTATGTTCTCCAATACATTGTCAACCGGACGGCTTGCTGCTCTGCCACGCACCTTAGGTATAATACAGTAGGTACAATAGTTATCACAGCCATCTTGAATTTTTATAAAACTCCTAGTGTGAAAAGTCTTTTTTGCAGGTTCGTAGCTAAATAAATCTTTTTCAAAATTATCGGCACTAATAAGTTCACCGTTAAAATGTGCCTCGGCAACCGATAGTACAGATGTCTTGTGGTCGTTATCAATTACATAATCAATGTTATTAATATTTTTAAGTTCATCTTTGTAGTTAGTTGCCATACAGCCTGTTACAATAGTGATACCTTTGTTATTTTTACGCTTTGCCTGATTAATAACCCTTCTTGACTTTTGGTCGCTCATGCTTGTAACGGTACATGTATTTATCACATACACATCTGCCTTTTCGCTAAAGTCAACCAATTCATAGTCTTTTTTAATAAATTCTGATGCCAGCGAATCGGTTTCAAATAAATTTAACCTACAGCCTAGTGTCTTAAAAGCTATTTTTTTAATCATACTTTTATTCTATTTTTTATTACAATAGTAATATAGATTTCTTCAATTGCTTACAAGTTCACCTTCAATAGAAAGGGCAGCCGACGATGTAACGTTTATTTTCACAAATTTACCTATTAGATTATTGTCATCAGATGCAAATCTGGCAACAATTCTGCCTTCGGTGTAAGCCGAAAGGTATCCTGATTTACGGTCGTAACCTCTAACAAGTACCTTTACAGCAGTACCTACAATATTTCTGTTGTATTCTGTTGTATATTTTGTCAGCTCCGACGTTAGCCTGTGGTATCTCTTTTTCTTTTCGTCTTTAGTAATATCGTCTGACCATCTTGAACTTGTTGCTCCGGGTCGCGGCGAGTACTGCGCAATGTAAGCCATGTTGTATTTAAACTCAGCCATTATATTACAAGTGTTCTCAAATTCTTCTTCTGTTTCGCCGGTAAACCCAACAATAATATCGGTAAATATAGTAGCCTGTGGTATAAGCCTTTTTATTGTTGCAACAATTTCGCGATACTTTTGCATCGAATGATTTCTATTCATGCGCACAAGAACATTGTTATCTCCCGACTGCACCGGCAAATGAATTTGCTTGGCAAGGCAGTCATATTTAGCAACCATCTCAATAACACCGTCCGACATATCTCGTGGGTGAGGTGATGTAAAATAAACCCAGAAATCTTTTCCCGATTCAATACCGTATTCACCAATTTTTTCAAGAAGTCCCGAAAAGTTAACTTCCTCATCATTCTTGTCAAGTCCGTATGAGTTTACATTTTGCCCCAATAATGTAATAGACTTAAAGCCCTTGTTAACAAGGTTTTTCAATTCGTTCATTATCTCCGCCGATGGGCGCGACACCTCACGACCACGCGTATATGGTACTGCACAATACGTACAAAATTTATTACATCCGTTTTGTATTGGTATGTATGCCTCAACACCCGATCCATATTTGGGTTCAATATGCCAAAATTCCTCAATGCCGGCTTCAGGCTTGATAACTTTATTAGCTGATGCAATTTTACCAATTTGTACCGGTTTTATTTTAAAATCAGTCGGATTTGGAAAAGTCTTACCAAAAACATCACCCTTATTTAACTCAGGATACAACCCTTGCATACCTGCAGGTGTTACAATGCCATACTGGCTTATCATTTCTGGTAAATCAGGAAGCTGATTCATGGTAAATACTAAATCAAAAAGCTTAAGAAACTTTTTCTTGTCTGCAGGTAGCACACATCCCGAAACAAAGGTAATAAGACTCTTTTTATCTTTCCATTTATTCCAGGTGCTAACCATGTTATAAACCTTGTCAATCCCCTTTTGGCGAACCGAACAAGCAATTACGCCTATCAAATTTGCCTCTTCCGGTTTCTCAGTAGGGGTAAAGCCAATTCCTTCCAGCACCTTCTGAACACGCTCGCCATCACTTATATTCATCTGGCAGCCAAGCTGCACAATGTGGTATTTCATCTTTTATACTACTGTTAAAAATAAACCTCGGCATGAAGTTGACCGCTTGCAATACCTTTTGTCTCAAGTAGTTCCATAGCATCTTTTATCATCTTAAAGTTACCGCAAAAATAACATATTGTGTCCCTATCAAAATTGTGCTGTTTTATATAATCGGTAACTCTTCCGTTAAAACTGCCCGAACTATTACGCGACGTACAGGTAATATAATGCTCTTCATTATACGCCTCTTTGCCATAGGCTTCTTCCTCGTATCTAATGCCGTGCAACACAGTATAATTAAGGTTGGGGTAACTTTTTATCATACTATGAAATGGTGCAATGCCCGTTCCGCTCGCCACAAAAAGGAAGTTCCCATGCTCTATTGCATCATCGTCGAGACCGAAAAAGCCAAGTGGTCCCTCAACGTTTAGCATCTCACCCACACCCACATCTCTAAGTTGTTTAGATACTTTCCCGTCCGATACCTCTTTGATAAGTACCTCAAGAAATTCGTCGTTAACGCCACTGTAAATAGAATATTCGCGTTGGTCAATGTTGTTAGCTTTACCTAAAAGTATATGCTGTCCGGCAGTATATTTCATGCCATCTCTATCAATTTGAAGTATATATGTCGATTCTGTAAGGATTTTTACTCCCATAAGTTTATGTAATCCGTTTGTTTGCATCGTATAAATTAGTTATTTGTTTATCATTATAAATCAAAGGGCAAAAATATATATTTTTTGTCATATGATGTCATGTTTTATAATTTGGTGGGCGGCAAACACGCTTTTCGCTTGTAGTTGTCTTGCCACAATTGGTTTTTTGTTAGCAATCCGCTGGCTCCGTTCCTACGCCTGCGTTTGCTAACAAAATTATACTAATTATACCCCATAATGACGAATAAGATACGGTATAAAATTTATAAATCAATATTATTAAAATACCTTTCAAACAAAAGTACTTTTTTTTCATCTTTTGCATTGAAGAGAAATGGACTTACATCTTGTGCCATTTCTGTCATATTTAATTGATTTAGTTTTTTATTTACTTTTTCTTTGAGCTCAACTGAGTTTGATACTTTTATTTTTTGCTCAAGATAGTTGTAATTAGGTTTAATATTTTTACCTAACAGAAATACAATATCATAAAAATCACGTCCTTTATTACGTGGGCGATTAACTATTGCATATAGTTTTTGTGACAAAAGTATATCTTCAGGAGTAGTTGCTACTTCCGTGAAAACATCAAATTTATTTATCAGTTTCCAATCAGGTTTATAATCAAAATGCTGTGGTTCTGTGTCCAATCGTATCAGTATTCTTTCGCTGGTTTGCCCCGATAGCCCATGTTCCTTTAGTAATCCAGGGAATTTAATATGGCAATGATAAGCTCCTTTATATACATTTCGCATTTGTATTTCAAAACCTTGCTGCTCCAACTTACTGTGTATAAATTCAGTAAGTTTTCCAAAATCAGATTCAACAATATTCTTATTATCAAAATCTAAATCTTCCGAAAAGCGATTGTTATTATAAATAATTCGTAGTGCAGTGCCTCCCATAAATATTAAACTGTTTGCGTGAGGGCTGTCATATATTATTTCCAATATCTTATATTGTAGATATTCCCTTAGTATAAACCTATTGAAACCCCAAAGTTGGCTTGGGTAGTAATCTTTTATGTATTGTAAACTAAGCATTAATGTATGTTTTAAAAATATTGGCTCGATTGTTCATTGTTGGTGATTTGTACAACGATAAAAAAGTGTCAAATTTAGTAATGTTGATTAGTTCAATAACTTCTTCTTTGTTTAACCTGAGTGATTCAAAATCTTGTATGCTTGTTGGTTTAATTAGATAGCAGTAATCGAGTATCATTTTTTCAGGTTCAGCAATTTTTAATGTAAAATTATTGCTTGTTACCAGTTTATACCCGAAAAATAATGATGGCTTTATTTTTTTATACTCAAATCGCCCGTATGGTGTATCAAATAAAGTAGTTTTTAATGTGCTTACTGATGTAATATTGAAAACAGCCTCAGGAATAAGATTGTAGTACGACATTGCGCTAATCAACGAAATATATGATGGCTTGTAAAGCTGATTGGCAAAGTTATATAATAATTGTTCCTTTTTCTCCTGATCTGAGAAACAGTAGTATCCATTTCTAATTTTTATAATATATCCTGCTTTTTGCCATTCAACAAGTTGCCTGCGGTAAAAAGTTGGAGCAATCTTTCTTATATCATTATACGTGAATATGGTTTTGCTTTTTAATGCTTCCCTGAATTTCAAATATTTCATTTATTTCTATTTGTTGACAAATATAACAACATTTGGGAATAGATATAAATTATAATGATTTTAAATTTACTATTTGCAACAGATTTGAGATAGTGGTAGTATATCAAATAGTTTAAGATAATAGCTAACGCATTGTAGTTGTTACAAAAGCACGCATTGCAAATGCGCAATAGTGGGGCGAAGACCTTTTGTTTTTTGATGAAATTCAAAATTGATCTAATGCAATCATGTCTTTACGGTATTTCTACTAGCAAATCCCTGAAATTCATGTTATCGTTGCTGGTTCATTGTTAGAACTTGTTTTAAAATACATCTCATTTCACGTAGGAAGAGTACAACCCCTTGAAATTATCCCCGTCAAAGTGAAAAACAGTGTTTCCGAACGACTAAAAAGTCTGTACATGCCTTTGGAACAGTATCCCGATATTAAAACAACGTATGTACTCTCACATGCTGAATATGGTAAACTTGAAAATTACGTTTTTACCAAACTACTATGCTAAACAGATAGCTTAAATCGTTCTTGTTGGTAGCAAAACGAGTTATTTTGCAAATATGACTACAAAAATTGATACAAAAAAACCGTATAGCAGGTGGTTTTTTCTCAAACGAGCACTTGCTGTTTATTACTTTTTTAGTATTTTAATAGAAGAGGATTCTGAACCGTCAATTACTCTGACAATGTATAATCCGCTCGGATAAGGTGATAAATTAAGGATTTTTTTAGTATCACTTAAGTAGCCGGTGATTAGTGTCTTACCCGTAATATCAGTAAATATAAAACGAACAGGAGTAATTGAACCATGATAAAAAATGGTTGTGGACGTTGACGCCGGATTTGGATAAGCTGTTAAAGAAGTTGTTTTAACTTTGTGAGAAACGACAGATGTCCAGCCTAACCATTGACTTCCGAAATTCTTGGAATTTTCTTTATAATCGGTTTTAAGTGTATCGATGAAATTAATAACATTATCAATAGCAGAGTTACTTTCTGTAGGAAATGCACTTACATAGGCAATGTCAATAGATTGAGTTGAATGCGGCATAAAAGTGAACGGACCTGTAGAACCAAGACCTCTTATATCGCAAGGGGGATAAGGATTTCCATTATTTCCTGTTAACTCATTCCAATACAGTCCATTTTGATTATAACCTCCATTGGGAGACTGTCCATTGGTTCCCCAGTTACAGGTATCTGAATCACCAGGCCACATAAATTTACATTCAGGACCAACTGTGCCGGGAAAATCAGGGTAACCTGCTCCTCCGTACATTAGTGATGAACTGTCTTTCCACTTACCTATTAAATAATTATAATATTCAGGTGCATCTCTGGGATCACCAACAGTGTCACCGCTATTGTTAAAAAAAATAAATCGTGTCATACCGTAACGTTCATTATCAATTATTCCGTCTCCAAAGCCAACACCATTTAAACTTTCGTTACATAATCCGGCAGGGTCATCAACACCATTTGCATCCATTGTTGGCCCTCCAAGAAAAGCTACTGTTTGAACAGGAATGAACGACCCGTAGCTCCCTTCCTCACCATTTCCATCTATCGAATCACCGTTATAGGCATAAAAGAACCCTTTATTTACATTACAGCCAACATAATCATCAAAATCATATCCGAGGTCTAAATCTGTGAACATTCCAAAAAAGGTATTATGATAAGTATTTTCCGAGCGATTAATTATCTCGTAATGAAAGAAAAGGGTATTGTTGTATGCCGCTGAATCGGGCTTATTAAACTCGTAAGCCATAACATGAATTTCGATACCCAGAATTCCTCCATTTGTTTCACCATGGGGACGCAAATCATTCAAAACATAAAAAATGCATTGATCACCCCTGATTAATGGATAGTCGCCGTTCATCGGTTGATAAATGCCGTTGTTATCCACATCTACATATGGTGCAATGTTTTCAAGTTGCCCCATATCCGTATTCCCGTTGCCGGGCCAGGTGGCAATAGCTTCAATGGGTTGATAACCCATGTCTAAATAGTGTAACTTGTGGTAAGCAACTTCATCCACGGTTAATTTCCAAATCCTGAACCATGTATTAACTGTGCTATCGGCAATAGTTAGTAAATTGCCTGTTTTGCTTATGGGTCCTGTCCAGAAATCCAAACCAACCTGTTGATATCTTTCGCCGGCAAGGTGAAGGCTATCGTTATCATCAAGACCACCTATCCAAAATGCCGAATTAAAAATGGTTTGTTTACCACCTCCTTTCGGGAATTCATACTTGTGTAAAGTGTTATCAGGATTTGACTGTGGTCCATTCCAAAATTGACCATTGGCACTTATTATTAATGCGTTTATATTGTTGGTGTCAAGATATTGCTCAAAGCAATTTCGTTGAATAGTTATCTTTAGTGATGCCATTGAACTATCCTCTGAAATATTAGAATCTGCATCTATAATAGCATAACTGATGCGAATTGTATCATAGTTCGCATGGTTCCAATACCTTTTATAATCACAATAGAAAGTAATTGTACTGTCAGTATGAGAATAAGGTTCAGTCCAGGCAGAGTATATTGAAAAAGGTGACCCATCAGGATCATAATCGTTGGATATAACGTTTACTGTTACCGAGTCAAATAGTGTAACAGTTGCATAATCATCTACTGCTATGGGTGCATATTGAGCAAAAACTGCAACCGGCAGTAAAATTGATAGTAGGTAAAAATAAAGCTTTTTCATGATCTTGATATTTAAATTATTTTCAAATAAATATTCTAAGGACAAGACAATTTTTAGCAAAACCAATATAAACAATTGATATTCACTATCTGAATAAACATCAAAAGTAGCATTTTATTTGTAGTTTTAGATAAAATTTTTGAGAAAAGAATCAACCAAAGCAAGAGTAAAGTTAATTTCATTGTTTATAATAGCCTTAAACCAAGTCAGAGCTGTTAACTTCAAGAGGCTAAATTTATTTACTTATTGATTAAAGTTGAACCCAAAGCTGGAAACTCACAAACTGGAGCAAGTCTGTAGCATGGGTTTGCGTGTGGGGTCTTATGCCATGATATTTAGCGCATGTTTAAAGACGTTGTGCTTATGAGAACTCTGATTAAAAATCTAATTCCAATTGTGGTGGTTCGTTACTATCATTCTTTGGAGGTACAGGTTTAATATTGCTCTTAATTTTCGTATTCTTATTTACTGATTTTGACTTCTCAGATTCTCTTGTAGGCAATTGACTGTCGGTTTGCAAATCTTCTTTATCTGTACTTTCAGTTAATTCTTCTTTCTCGGGTTGTGTGTAAGGTAACGGCTCAATTAACTTTATCTTACGCAATTCGTAGTTCGACAACCGTTTCCCTTTTGCCTTATAGCTTTTAACTGAAATAAAATCTGCAAGTAGTATAACTTCTACTTCTGTTTGGTTGCTACCTTCTTTCTTAATCTCAAATTGTAATCGCGGGAGATAATCTAATGAATATGCTATTAGCTTTGAGCTTTTTTCATTGCCAATAAAATTTATCAACTTATTTATTGATGTATTTGCCGACAAAATAAAACGTTTTACATAATATTTTCTTTGTTCGCCATCGTAATATATAATAGTGAATATTTTGTCGGGATCAAACATAACAATAGTCGCCAGGTTATCATCAAAGTGTGTTGATAAATCATACCCAGTTAACTTAAGTTCTCCTGATTTTAAAATGCACAATATTTTATCATCGCCTTTAAAAGCACCAATAAACTCACCTCTCTCATCAGTATTTAGCCTGCGTACAGTATCATCATACCAAATATTACGAGCTCCAAGTGTTGATATTCCCTCTTCGCGCTGAATTACATTACGTATTGTATGTTTACTAATTATATTACCCCGTGAACCTCTGCCTTTTATGGTAAGTTTACTAAAATCAAAATCAAATGATAGTTTCTTTAATTTCGCTTTTGCTCTGAGATTAACTTTTACAATTTCAGCCTCACCATTCGGATTTGCAGTAAAATATATAACTTTTGATCCTTCTGTCCCAATAGTCAGGTTGTACTCTTTATTTCGTGTAACACCAACAACGGCAAATCTTTTAACATAGTAGTTTCCGCTTTTACCATTTTGGTAAACCATATTATATATGGTTCTATCGTCATTTTTCTTAAAAATATCAACATGTATTATCCCTTTGCCTACAAATACCTTTGGAGCAACTTT
Organism: uncultured Lentimicrobiaceae bacterium; assembly: GCA_964528805.1. GTDB lineage: Bacteria > Bacteroidota > Bacteroidia > Bacteroidales > F082. The sequence continues at coordinate 13,106 of CAZGWS010000032.1, forward strand.
GTAAACCATCATTACACCATTCGATCTGAATACTATAACATCATCAATATCAGAGCACTCGCAAATATATTCATTTTTCTTAAGTGTAGTACCAATAAAGCCTTCTTCTCGATTTATGTACAATTTTGAGTTTGCAACAGCAACATTGGAAGCGTTTATTGTATCAAAATTTCTAATCTGTGTTTTGCGTTCTCTACCTTTACCGTATTTCTTTTTTATCTGCCTAAAGTAATTTATTGAATAGTCAATAAGATTGGCAAGATGATTTTTAACTTCTTTTATTTCTTCTTCAATGTTGCTAATTAATTTATCAGCTTTAAAGCCGTCGAACTTTGATATTCTTTTTATTTTTATCTCGGTTAACCGTACTATATCATCATTAGTTATTTTTCGCTTTAGAAGTTTCTCAAATGGATTCAACCCCTTGTCAATTGAGTTAATCACGCATTCCCATGTTTCGCAATCTTCAATTTGCAGATAAATTCTGTTCTCGATAAATATTTTTTCTAAAGACGAATTATGCCATTGATCCTCAAGCTCCCCAAGCCTAATTTCAAGCTCGCTTTTTAGCAAGTGTACAGTATGATTTGTATTTTTTTTAAGTATTTCTTTAACAGATATAAAAACCGGCTTTTTTTCACTAATAATACAGCTGTTAGGTGATATTGAAACTTCACAATTTGTAAACGCATATAGTGCATCAATTGTTTGATCGGGCGAAATGTTATTTGATAAGTGGATAACAATTTCAACATTTTCGGCTGTGTTATCGTCTATTTTCTTTATCTTAATTTTACCCTTATCGTTTGCTGAAACTATCGAATCAATTAACGAGGATGTTGTTGTTGAGTATGGAATTTCACTAATTATAAGCGTTTTCTTATCCGATTGAGATATTTTTGCCCTCACTCTTACTTTTCCTCCTCTCAACCCTTGGTTATACCGCGAGAAGTCTGCCATTCCACCGGTTAAGAAATCGGGTAGTATTTCAAAATCCTTATTTTGCAAATGCAATATGGATGCGGCAATTAGTTCAACAAAGTTATGTGGTAAAATTTTTGATGCTAATCCTACAGCAATACCTTCAACACCTTGCACCAACAGTAGCGGAAATTTAACAGGAAGTGTTAATGGCTCTTTATTTCTACCATCGTACGACGACTTCCATGATGTTGTTTTGGGATTAAAAACAACTTCTTTGGCAAACTTCGACAGTCTTGCTTCTATGTATCGGGGTGCGGCAGCCCTGTCGCCGGTTAATGTGTTTCCCCAGTTACCCTGCATGTCAATTAGTAAATCCTTTTGCCCCAGTTGAACAAGTGCATCGCCTATTGATGCATCACCGTGCGGATGAAATTGCATGGTGTGTCCAATAATGTTTGCTACTTTGTTGTACCTGCCGTCGTCAAGTCGGTTCATAGCGTGCAGTATTCGTCGTTGCACAGGCTTTAGCCCGTCATCAACCTCAGGAACAGCCCGTTCAAGTATAACATACGAAGCATAGTCAAGAAACCAATTCTGATACATCCCTCGCAAAGGTGTAGTTTTAAAGGCATCATACTGATTAAGCTTATCTATATTTTCTTGTTCGTTAGTTTCCTCGTTCTCAATCATTATTATTTATGTTATTTTTTATCTTTTAGTATAAAATTTTTCTTCAAATAACTGATTTTATCAATTTTTTACTTCCAAAATCGTAAAATAAGTATCTCAAAAAATATTACTGTGAGTGCGAAAATAATAAATAGCTTCCAAAAATCGCTCTCTTTTTGCAATACGTTTATAATTTCTGTGTATTTCGAATCTGACGGATTAATAACATTGTAATGTTCAAGTCTCGACCTGCTACATAATTTGCTAACCTGATTAGTGTTATAGAATTTCATTTCCGATTCGTTGCGATTGTAGTTAAAAGCTAATACGGCAACCGTTGTGTCGGTCATCATTAAATTATAATAACCGTTTTGCAGATTTATATTCTCAAGCGATAGATTAAGTTTCCCCTTATTTTGTGTCTGTCTCGGAATTATACTTTCACCGTTAGCAGGTGAGAATAAGTAGTAAGGACTTTCTGAAATATTATTATTTTTAATATTTATGCTAATGCTATTGTTTTTACCAAGTACATAGTACAGCATTTGTTTTGCACTGCTTTTTGATGCTATGCCATGCATTATTGGTGCGAATAATAATTGAGAAGTAAAGTTTCCATAGCTGCTATTTAGCCCCACCGACAGTAAATATATCTGTCCGGAGCCCACATTTTTTTTTGATAAGAAATCGTCTCCCGATAATAAGCTAACAAGTGTTTCAACACCTGACGCAATTGGGAAGTTATATATATAATGCTGATTAACAGATGGTAAATCGGCATTATGTGGTATCTTCTTTACTGATTCAGAGAAAATGTTGTCCGATAGTTTTAACCTGTTTACACGTGTGTTAGTTGTGTCGAAACCGGTAACAGCGCCTGCACTCATGTTAGATATAAAAAATGAAACAGCATTATTAGCGTTATCGTTAGCAGGTATAAATAGCAAATTGCCACCATCAGTTACATATTGCTTTAAGTTACTTGTTAATCCAGATGAAATATTTGGAATGGCATTAAGAATAATCAGATTAGATTCTTTGAGAATGCTAAAATCAATACTACGGTAACTCATTTCGCTAACGCTAAATATATCATCAGATCCATAAAAATCTCGCAGGTATTTATTGTCGCCATCAGAAGTTTCAATAATTAACACTTTAATATTTTTCTTCACATTAAATGCAAAATACAAATTGTCGTCAAATGTAATGGGAAAATCTTCAATTTCAATAAGCCCGTGCTGCCATCCCGATTTTGAAACGCTAAAATTAAGGTCAACCTTTTTTGATGTTCCTGCTTTGATGTCGATACCTGCAACAGCCTTTTGCTGGTTGTTTATCAATAATTTCAACGGCACTTTTTCATAATCTGTTTTTGAATCATTATTTATCCATACGGATAATTTAACTACCTTATCCTTCGATATTTCGGGAGTGTTCATGGCGCAACTGTCGATATAAATATTTTTACTCTGCAGGTGCTGAAAAGGAATAAAATAATAGTTGTTAACGGTGTCCGTAGGAAGGTTTAGTATATTAGATGTGTTTGCCTGAAAATCCGACAATATGTAAGTTTCACAACTTGTTAGCTTACTATTTTTCAGAATTTGGTTGCGCAAAGTGATAACTTGCGACAGCGTTTTACTGTTGGGGACTATCTCTAATTTTTCCAGCTCCGACTCTGCAACTTCTTTATTCATTACCCTGTTCAGCTGACCTTTATTACTATTTGATAGTATAATAAAGCTTGCGTTTGAGGGTGAGTGGTCAACAATCTGTATAGCATCGTTACGGGCATTTTCAAAAAGACGCCCCATTGTACCTTCAGCCATCATGCTAAATGAATTATCAATATATAAACCAATGGTACCTGAGCGAGTTAGCGTGCCGCTATTCTCTTTCTTAGGCTCAATACCTGCCAATGCCAGTACTATAAACAGTATGGCAAGCATTCGTAAAATAAGGACTATTATGTGCTTTAGCTTTTGTTGTTTTCGAGTGTGTACAGTAATATTTTTAAGTCGAGATATATCACTAAAATACAACTTCTTATGCCTTCTAAAATTAAACAAATGTATAATTATAGGTATGGTAAGTGCAATTAATCCATATAAGAATTCCGGACGTAAGAAAGTCATATTACTATGTTGTTGATGGCATTGTCAAGTTATCAAACTACGTATATACCTTGATAACCTGACTTTTAATGAGAGATTAATTTAATCTTCTGTAATTATAATCTTCTCAATCTTGTCGCCTTGAGTGATGTTATCAATTACGTCAAGTCCGTCAACAACTTTACCAAAGCATGTGTGCTGACTATCGAGATGTGCAGTATTTTCACGCGAGTGGCAGATAAAAAACTGTGATCCACCTGTATTACGTCCGGCATGAGCCATTGATAGTACACCACGATCGTGATATTGATTATCGCCATCAAGCTCACAATCAATGGTATAGCCCGGACCGCCGGCACCGGTACCATCAGGGCAACCACCCTGAATTACAAAATTCGGAATCACACGGTGGAATGTTAAACCATCGTAAAAACCTTTTTCGGCAAGACTTATAAAATTTGCAACTGTATGTGGAGCATCTTTTTCATAAAAATTAACTTTCATTATACCTTTTTCGGTATGTATTGCAGCATGTTTCATATTTGTATTTTAATAAATTTTATTTGATGATGCAAAAGTACAACCTTTATTAATAATTGTTTTTAGTACAGTAACATATTTTTTATGCCATAAAATAAATTGAGCCTAAATGGAACACCACATCCCCACATCCCCACCTCACCACATCCCCACATCAAATAAATTGTTACTTTTGGCGCAGCTACTAAATAATAAACACCATTATGTATCAATCATTTATGATTCTACTTGCTTTGGCAACATTATTTACCTTTATTAATTCCAGATTTTTAAAGCTACCATTAACAATTGGTTTGATGATTCTTGGAATGGGATTATCAGTAATATTAATATTTATAAAATATTATTTCCCAAGTGTGTTTGCCGTTGTTCCCGATATTGTACATGGTATTGATTTTGAAAAGTTTTTAATGAATGGCATTCTAAGCTTTTTACTGTTTGCAGGATCGGTACATATTGATTTAAAGGAACTTAATAAGGAACGAATTCCTGTTTTTATGTTCTCAATATTGGGTACAATACTTTCAACAATAATAATTGGGTATTTAACATACTTTGCATTTAGTATGATTGGAATGGATTTTCCATTGTTATATTGCATGCTGTTTGGGGCATTAATTTCACCTACCGACCCCATTGCTGTACTTGGAATATTTGGTCATTACAAGGTTGATAGAGACCTTTCTATTAAAATTGAGGGCGAGTCGCTTTTTAATGATGGTATTGGAATTGTAATTTTTATCACAGTACTTAATCTAATTGAAGGCAACAGCGATGGCTTCTCGTTAACCGAAACATCGTTATTATTTTTACGTGAGGCCGGTGGAGGCATTGCCTTTGGGATGATAATTGGTTGGGTAGCATTGTTTTTCGTAAAGCGACTTAAAGATGATGCCGACAGTAGCATTATGGCTACATTGGTTGTTGCAACGGGAGGTTATGCTCTGGCAGGTATTATTAATGTTTCGGGGGCTTTGGCAATGGTAGCTGCCGGCTTACTCATTGGTAATTGGGTTCATAAACATGCCGAGCTTAATACAAAGCAATTTATTGATGGATTTTGGGAGGTAATTGACAGCGTTTTTAACAGTAGCTTATTTGTGCTTATGGGTATGGCAATTGTTTTGGTTGATCCTACAGAAATAAATATTATTGCTGCTATTTTTGCAATTGTAATTGTGCTTATTGGAAGATTTATTTCAGTAACAATACCGTACTTTATTGTAGATAAGCATATTAAGAAGTTTCCGTGGGTAGATATTAAAATTATATCGGTGATGACATGGAGTGGACTGCGTGGTGCACTTGCATTTGCACTTGCGCTGTCAATTGATGAATCAGAGCATGGTAATTTCTTTATTTTTCTAACATACTGCGTAGTTGCGTTTTCAATTATTGTTCAGGGGTTAACAATACCTAAGGTAATAAAAGCTCTTAAAATCTGATTAATATTTCTGCTCAAGCTCTTTTTTAACAAAATATGCAGTCTTACTTTTTGTGTTATTCATAATCTCCTCAGGTGTACCCGCACATATTATCTCGCCACCGGCATCACCCCCTTCAACACCCAAATCAATAATATGGTCAGCAACTTTAATAACTTCCATGTTATGTTCAATAATAATAATTGTATTTCCTTTGTTAACAAGTTTGTCGAGTACACCCAATAGCACTTTCACATCCTCAAAGTGCAACCCTGTTGTTGGCTCATCAAGAATATATAAGGTATTCCCTGTATCTTTTTTCGATAATTCGGTGGCAAGTTTTACTCGTTGTGCTTCACCACCCGAAATTGTAGTTGACGATTGCCCAAGAGTAAGGTATCCTAATCCCACATCTTGCAATGCCTTGAGCTTATTAACGATAAAATGTATTTTACTAAAGAACACAACTGCCTGATTGATAGTCATATTAAGTACATCATTAATTGATTTACCCATATATCTTACTTCCAGCGTTTCGCGGTTATATCGTTTCCCCATGCAGTCGTCGCATTTAACATAAACGTCGGGTAAAAAGTTCATTTCAATAGTTTTAACACCAGCACCTTTACATGTTTCGCAACGCCCTCCCTTAACATTGAATGAAAACCGACCGGGTTTATATCCTCGTATTTTTGACTCGGGAAGACTTCCATACAATTTTCTTATTTCGTCAAATACTTTTGTATAAGTAGCAGGATTTGAACGTGGGGTGCGACCAATTGGCGATTGGTCAATGTCGATAACTTTGTCGATGTTGTTTATTCCTATTATTGATTTATAAGGCAGATAATCTTTTAATGAATGGTAAAAATGATTACTCAAAATAGGGTATAAGGTATTGTTAATTAGGGATGATTTACCACTTCCGGAAACACCGGTAATGCAAATGAATTTACCTAATGGCAGTTTAAGTGTGATATCTTTTAAGTTATTTCCGGTTGCACCTGTAAGTATTAAATATTTTGAGTTCCCTTTTCT
>CAZGWS010000033.1:0-19287 GCA_964528805.1 uncultured Lentimicrobiaceae bacterium
CAAAAAACAAAACTACATTGAGCGAAAAACCCTTGGAATTATTTCGAAAAACAAATATACCTAAACAACATTTCAAACATGAAGAGGTATTTGAAGCAGCTACAAAATATTTCAAAGGAGATACCCTCGCAGCTAATGTTTGGATAAATAAATATGCACTAAAAGACAGTAATGATCTTTTTTATGAGTTAACACCTGACGATATGCATAAACGATTGGCAAAGGAAATTGCACGAATAGAGAAGAAATATGTAAATCCGTTAAGTGAAGCCGAATTATATGCTGTACTGAAAGATTTTAAATATATTATTCCTGCCGGAAGTCCGATGGCAGGCATAGGAAATAACAATCAGGTGTCATCATTATCCAACTGTTTTGTAATAGGAAATGAAGGAAACTCCGACTCGTATGGAGGCATCCTTAAAATTGATCAAGAACAAGTACAATTGATGAAACGACGTGGTGGCGTAGGACACGATTTAACACATATCCGCCCAAAAGGAAGCCCGGTTCAAAATACAGCCCTGTCGTCAACAGGAGTAGTGCCTTTTATGGAACGATACTCCAACTCCACTCGTGAGGTGGCACAGGACGGTCGTAGAGGTGCTTTGATGCTAAGTATAGGAATTAAACATCCTGACGCTTCTGATTTTATTGATGCTAAAATGGAACAAGGTAAAGTTACCGGCGCAAACATATCCATTAAGCTTGACGATGAGTTTATGTGGGCAATTAAGAATAACACACCCTATAAACAGCAGTATCCCATTGATTCTGAAAATCCCAAATATAAAAAACAGATAGATCCAACCGCACTATGGAAAAAGATTGTGCACAACGCTTGGTCCTCTGCCGAACCGGGAATTCTATTCTGGGATACCATAATAAGTGAGTCAATCCCCGATGTGTATTCTGATTATGGCTTTAAAACTATCTCAACTAATCCTTGTGGTGAGATTCCATTGTGCCCCTACGATAGCTGTAGGTTACTTGCCTTAAATCTATATAGTTATGTCGAAAATCCATATACAAAAGACGCCTTCTTTAATGGCGATTTGTTTACAAAACACTCCCACATTGCACAGCGTATAATGGATGATATTATTGACTTGGAAATTGAAAAAATCGATTTAATTCTCGCAAAAATTGAAGCCGATCCCGAATCTGATGAAGTTAAGCAAGTTGAAAAAAGACTATGGGAGAAAATCAGGTCTAAGTCTGTTCAAGGTCGTAGAACAGGAATTGGTATTACTGCCGAAGGCGACATGCTCGCAGCATTGGGACTGCAATATGGCTCTGAAGATGCAATAACATTCTCAACGGAAGTCCATAAATTGTTGGCTATTGAAGTATATAGCTCATCGGTTGATTTAGCAGAAGAACGCGGTAGCTTTGAAATTTTTGATTCAACACGAGAGATCAATAACCCTTTTATAAAACGCATAAAAGAAAATGCTCCGTTAGTTTATGATAAAATGCTTAAAGTAGGCAGACGAAATATATCAATGCTTACAATTGCGCCAACAGGTAGCACAAGTATATGCACACAAACATCTTCAGGTATCGAGCCTGTTTTTATGGTGTCGTATAAACGCCGCCGAAAAGTTAACCCTAATGATAAAAATATTTCCGTTAGCTTTGAAGATGAAATTGGTGACGCCTGGGAAGAATATAATGTTTTTCATCCCAAATTTGAAACATGGTTATTAGTCAATGGATATAATGTTGATGAAGTAAAAGGTAAAACTGATGATGAACTGAATGAAATAATTAAACAATCGCCATATTATAAAGCTACATCTGCTGACATTAATTGGGTAAATAAAGTGAAAATGCAGGGTAACATTCAAAAATGGGTTGACCATTCAATTAGTGTAACCGTTAATATACCGGCTAATGCAACCGAAGAGCTTGTAAGTGATATATATTTAACAGCTTGGGAGAGTGGCTGCAAAGGCATGACCATTTATCGTGAAGGCTCAAGAGCAGGTGTACTTGTCAGCAATGCCAAGAAAGCAGATCAGGGTGGCTTTACTGATTCAAAAGCACCATCACGAGAAAAAACAATAGAGGCTGACATTATCAGATTCCAGAACAACTACGAGAAATGGGTTGCCGTTATTGGCAAAATCAATAATAAACCGTATGAAATATTTACCGGTAAAGCCGAGGATTTTTATCTACCTCCTTATGTTGAGTCAGGCTGGGTTAGCAAAATAAAGAAAAAAGGTGAACACTCACGCTACGATTTCGAATTTGACGATAAACAAGGCTACCGTATTATTGTCCCTGCCTTGTCGCGCTCATTCGAACAAGAATTTTGGAATTATGCAAAACTTATTTCCGGCGTGCTTCGTCATGGTATGCCGTTAACTTATGTTATTGCATTAATCTCAAACCTCACATTCCCCGAAGATAATATAAACACCTGGAAAAATGGTGTTGTACGCGCACTAAAACGCTATGTACCCAATGGCACTTCGGCAATTGATAAAGTTTGCCCCGAATGTAAAGAAGAATCACTCGTGTATGAGGATGGCTGCCTTATTTGTAAGTCATGCGGACACTCAAAATGTGGGTAAATTAATAACTATTTAATAAATAGCATATTCTTTTTCATAGGAAGCTGCCAAGTGTTGGTCTTCTTTTTTATACCTGATTTGTTTAATATTCGGTATTGTTGTACCTTTGTTGATACAACAATTTAATAATGAAATACGTAATAATATTTATAGCCATTATTCTGTCAAAACTTGCACCGGCATCATCCATGTTATTTGTATTTTGTGCTACAGATACTATTGCTCCACCTCCCGGTTTTCCAAGTACAGTATCAGGGCCGGTAGTTGTATGTGTTGATGATACTGTAACTTACACAGCTGATATACCTTTGAATTGCAATGCGCTTTGGTATGTTGACGATGTTCTGCAAAGTTCTACAACCGGCGAATTGCAGGTTATTTGGTCGAACCAAGGCGACCATACAATAAATCTTAATTTTGAATGTGATACAACCACATATCCATCAAGTTCATTATTGGTAACTGTTAATAATGTGCCCGATTCCCCCTCCTCCATACAAGGAGATACCAAAGTCTGCAACATGTCAACAAAAACATATACTACCGAAGTTAGTGCTAATGAGGTATGCCGGTGGGTTGTGGATGGAATTATTCAACCTTCAGATTCAACAACAATGTCGTATTATTGGGTTGAGTTGGGAACACATTTAATTGAAGTCAGTGCTGTTAACGATTGCGGATTGAGTGCTCCCGAATATCTTGACGCTACTGTTTTTACAATGCCTGTTGTTAATCTCGGTAACGATACAACAATAAATCAAGGTCAAACAATAACACTTAATGCTGATAATTTGGGATCGAAATACTTGTGGAATACCGGAGACACTACACAAACGATTATTGTTTCGCAATCAGGTTATTATGAGGTTGTTGTTAGTAATGCTTGCGGTGATGTGTCTGATAACATAAATGTTGACGTAGTTGTAGGCGTTAACAAAATAGCTACAGCTAATATGCTAATTATCATCACTTCAGGTAATAATATTACTTTTGATGCCCCAAATATCAGTATTAAAAAAATTCAGGTTTGGGATATGAAAGGAAGGTTGATTATTTATTCCTGTAAAAAATCGTCATATTTTTTCCCTTATAATGGTATTTATATATTTAAAGCTGTTGCCAACGACGGTACAATTTTTAGAAAGTTATTTATTAAATAGGGTATGCAGAAAAGCACATATAATATATATTGTCAATAAGATATAGTTATTATTCTTGTTAAAAGTGCAAGGATATTCCGTTGAACTGTATAAAAGGCTTACATTTATCCATATTAAAGTTTAATATTTTTGGCTGTCCGGAAGCACATCATCTTTGAAACTTGTTCATCTTGAAGTATTTCTATACATCTACAATTCACAAGCTCCAAATCTAACGCACTTCCGAACTTTTCAGCAAGCCCTAAATAGTTGGCGCAAATTATTAAGGAGAGTTCGAGTACTTATCAATTGGGGGGCAATTATCATCATCTACTGTACTAAAATAGCTCGCATTGTAAAGGCTTGTTGGGGGGATAGTTTAACGAAGTGTAGTTCTCTTTTCCTTAACTTTCGTCAATAATTAAAGTGGCACTACTTTATATAAACTTATTCAGGATAAAAAGCATCAATAATATGATGGATTTTAGTTTCTTTTTGGTTTAGTATTATTGCTACGATATCAAAGCGAGTATCAACATCGATATTATTTTCGAATAAATACGATTCGGTAGCTCGTATTAAGAACTTTTCTTTTTTGGAGTTGACAGCATCTTCGGGAAAACCAAAAAAATCGGTACTGCGAGTTTTTACTTCAACAATTACAATTTCATCACCATCTTTTGCAATAATATCAATTTCATCTTTATCGCAGCGCCAGTTTGTTTCGATAATTTCGTAGCCCTTGTCGATAAGCATATTACGGGCTAATTCTTCTCCTTTTTTGCCAAGATCATTATGCCGGGCCATTAAATAAAGATGCTAAGTTTTCCTTGTTTTTTTATACGTGCTCCTTTGGGCGTATTTTGTAATGTGCAGGCTTCGTTATAAAAATCGTGCTCAAAAAAGAGTATGTAATTGTTGCTTATTGCATTCTTGAAAAACCGTTCTTTATCTTTTAATGTCAGCAAAGGTCGTGTATCGTAAGCCATAATCCAAGGCATTGGAATATGAGCTGTGGATGGCAGCAAGTCGGCCATAAAAACAACGGTATTTCCATTAACATTAATATGCGGAATGATTTGACCATCAGTATGTCCGTTGTACATAACGAATTTTATATTAGGAATAAATTCGCCCTCGGCATCAACAAGTTTAAGTTTTCCACTTTCTTTAAGGGGCATAATATTTTCTTTTAAAAAGGAAGCTTTTTCGCGACGGTTAGGATTTGTAGCCCACTCATATTGTTTTTGACTTACCCAGTACGTGGCGTTTGGAAATGCAAGTTTGTAGCCTGATTTATCGTTATTCCATTTTATGCTTCCTCCGCAATGGTCGAAATGCATGTGTGTAAGTATTACATCAGTAATATCAGCAGGGGTTTCGTTTATTTTTGTTAGTGAAGATTCGAGTGTGTTATCGCCATTTAGGTAGTAGTGTTTTAGCCATTTTTCGTTCTGTTTATTGCCTATTCCATTATCAATTAATATATGGCGATTGCCGTCAACAACAAGTAAACACCGCATTGCCCAATTACACAAATTATTTTCGTCGGCAGGATATGCTTTTTGCCACATAACTTTTGGTACAACACCAAACATGGCTCCACCATCTAATTTTAAATTTCCTGTTTCTATCGGATATAGCTTCATTTTTTTATTGGCAAAGGTATATTTTTTTAAATGAATATTAACGATAAGATAGCATACAATTATTATGGATATTGTAGCTTGCGATAGTGATTGAAGCGACAGCTTGTTGAAATGGATGCTATTTGTTTGTTGGCAAGCGGAGGCGAACGGAGTAAGCCCACGTACTGCTTACAAACAAACAGCAGGCATGAAACAACTATAGCGTAAAGCACGGTTTGGTTGCCGAAATGAAATGTAGGCAGGCAAAATCGCTCAAATAAAAATTATGTAAAAACAATAGCAGAGAGGACTTTTTTAAAGCACGTTTAGCCTGTTGGCGTCGAGTTTGATAAAAATAAATAGTAGTACGGTGAATGCCCAAAGTGATGACCCTCCATAGCTAAAGAATGGCAGAGGGATACCTACAACGGGGGCGAGGCCGATGGTCATGCCAATGTTGATGGCAAAGTGGAAAAACAGTATTGAAGCGACTCCGTAACCATAAATTCTGCTGAATTTTGAGCGTTGTCGTTCGGCAAGAATTACGATGCGTATGAATAGTGTAAGGAATAATAAAATTACGAAAAGCACTCCTGTAAAGCCCCATTCTTCGCCTACAGTGCAGAAAATAAAGTCGGTACTTTGCTCGGGTACAAAGTTGTAACGAGTTAACACGCCTTTGCGGAAGCCTTTACCGGTAACTCCACCTGAGCCTATTGCAATTTTTGATTGGTTTACATTATATCCGGCTCCGCGGAGATCTTTTTCGATACCGAGCAGCACGTTAATTCGTTTTTTTTGATGGGGTTCGAGCACATTTTCAAAAGCGTAATTAACACTTAAAACAAATGCAATTGACAAGAATAGCACGCCCAATATTGGTTTCCAGTAACTGCGGAGGCGTTTAAAAAAGGCGAACAATGCTATGGCGAGTATGACCAACACGCTAACAACGTATAACTTACTATATAAAAGTGTAACGATAAACAGAACAGCCATAACTACTCCGGCAACAAGTATCAATATTGAAAATCCTTCGCGAAATAGGACAAAGATAAAAGAAACATATACTAATGCCGAGCCTGTGTCGTTTTGAAGGAGTATTAGCAGTGCCGGCGCAATTAGGATAGCAAGAGATCGAATTTTAACTTTCATATCTCTCATGTCGATATTTAAAGTACTTAGATATTTTGCCATTGCAAGGGAGGTAGCGAACTTGGCAAACTCAGCAGGCTGGATGGCAAACCCTCCAATTTTAAACCACGATTGCGAGCCGGCGACGGTGCTTCCGAAAAATAATACTCCTATGAGTATCAGCAGCATACCAAAGTAAAAGTAATATGATAAAGTAGTGAAGAATTTAGCGTCGATAATTAATATTGAGACAGCTAAGACTATTGAAAATCCGATCCACAAAAGTTGTTTCCCATATCGAGTGGACAGATCGAACAAAGTGGTTACGTCGTCGCCGGCAGATGCTGTAAAAATACTCAGCCACCCCATTGTAACTAGCAATGCATAGATGGTTATTGTGAGCCAATCGATATTAGCGGTAATCTGTTCTCCTTTTCTCACGATTTTTTTGTGTACTTTTAAATGTGCGTAAAGTTAATAAAAACCTTGCAGAGGAGAGGGGGGAATTTAGTCAATAATATAGTTAAGTTCACACGTAATCACATTCAGAGGGGGATGTTGATATTAATAGCAGTTTTTAAGTGGTTACTAAAGTTATTATTATTTAAGTTGCTCTTTAACAGCTTTAACAAGTACTGTTTTAGACTTAACGCCAACAAATTTTTTAACAACCTTACCTTCTTTAAATATTAATATTGTAGGGATACTTCTTATACTAAATTGGGATGGTATTTTTTTATTTTCGTCGATATTTAGTTTACAAATTGCGGCTTTACCTACAAGCTCATCGGCAACTTCGCCAACAATTGGACCTTGCACTTTGCATGGCATGCACCAAGGTGCCCAAAAATCTATTAGTGTAACTCCGGTTTTAATTTGCTTATTAAATCCTGCGTCGTTTAGTATAATCAGGTTTTCGCTAACAGGTGCATTACTGTCCATATTCTTAATCATTTTGTACCGTTTATAAAAAGATACAATCAGCAATATCACAAGGATAATTAGGGGAATTAACCAATAACTCATATTAAATATTTTTTAATTTTAATAATTAAATGTTCTTTACTCACTATACCGGGCGACTGCATTACCTGAATTCCATCTTTAAATAATATAAGATGGGGTATATTTATAACTCCGAACTTATTTGCGAGCACTCTATTGTCGCTTATGTCAACTTTACCGATACGTAATTTATCGTGAAAAATAATGGCAATTTCGTTATAGATATTATCTTGTGAAAGACAGGCACTACACCATGGAGCCCAAAAATCGATTAAAATAAGTCCATTATTAACATGATGTTCCCAGTTAATAAAGTTTACGTTTATAAATGCACTTTTTCCCATTTGAGGGCGCAAAGATAAATAATTATTGAAAATAAGAATAGATCATTAAAATTTCTATAATTTTTTTAGTGAAACTTGATAACTTCTTGGTAACTATTTTTGCAATAACGCTGTGCTTTTATGGTAGGTGGCTATGGGTGAGGAGAGTGGACATCATCAACCATTGACCATTACAATTTTACTCTTGTGATTCCTGATCCACCTATTTCGAGTGGGGCGTCGCCAAATTTTTGAACTTCGTCAACACTTTGTAGATACTCGCGTATAATTTCGCGCAGTATTCCGTTTCCTTTTCCATGAAGTATGCTAACTTCGTGCATGCTAAGCAGTATGGCTTCGTCGATATATTTTTGCAGCATCGACATTGCTTCGTCGGCTCTTTTGCCGCGCAAGTCGATACTAAGTTTAAAGTTAGCTGTTTTATTATTAATGTCGTTGATAATATCGTTAAATCCCTTGCGCCTGCTTAGCTTTTGTTTGGGGGCTTTACATTTTATGAGTTTTAACAGCGATGTTTTTATTTTTTTTTCATTTACGTTAATTTGGGCATCATTTCCGTTTAGTGTTATAAGCTCACCAACGATATCAGTATCAATAATTTTTACAAAATCGCCAATTACTACAGGTTGAATGTTGTTTATTATGTTGACATCAACATTTTTATTTGGAAAAGAATTTTTCTTTTTTTTCTTTAGTGGTACTTTTCTCAGCTCATCTTTTTTACTATTGAGTTCTTTTCTTATTTTACGGGTTTTAATTTTGTCGGCACCGGCTTCTTTAATGTCGCGAATTGTTTTTTCTACAGCTTTATTTGATTCTTCAATAATTAGCAAAGCTTTATCATTTGCATCTTTTACAATTTGCTTTTTTGCTTTTTCAAGGGTATTAACCAAATTTGTATATTCCTCAACCATATTGTTTAGCTTGTCGTTTGCAAGTTCGGCTTTTTGCAATTGCTTTTGAAGTTTAATTTTATCAATTTCCAGTTGTTGTAGCTGTTGGTCGAATCGCACATGTTTTCCTCCACTTTTATTTTTTGCTTTTTTGAGTACGTAATCGGGAAATCCTATTTTTTTGGCGATCTCAAATGCAAAAGAGCTACCGGGTTTTCCGGTTTGAAGTATGTATAGTGGTTGCATTTTTGTAGAGTCGAAAAGCATGGCACCATTTAATATTCCAGGCATCCGTTCGGCAGCAAGTTTTAAGTTTGTATAGTGTGTTGTAATTACGCCATAAGCCAATTTTTTGTTAAGTTGTTCAAGTGTGGCTTCTGCAATTGATCCTCCCAGTAATGGTTCGGTCCCTGTACCAAATTCATCAATCAGCAGTAGTGTGTTACTATTTGCATGATGCAAAAAATATTTCATATTTAGCAGATGCGAGCTGTACGTACTTAGGTCGTTTTCAAGCGATTGATCGTCTCCAATATCAATAAAAATACTGTCGAATAATTTGAAAGTGCTGTCAGGGGATGCACTTACTAACAGTCCACACTGAAGCATATATTGCAATAGCCCAATAGTTTTAAGGCATATTGATTTCCCCCCTGCATTTGGGCCACTAATGATAAGCATTCTGTTCTCGGCAGAGAGTTCAATATCAAGCGGTACAACGGTTTTATTTTGTTCGTGATGCGATAAGTATAATAGTGGGTGTACTGCCTGCTTCACATCTACAACACCTGAAGTTAATATAATAGGCTGATTTGCAGATATTTTTATAGAGAATAATGCTTTTGCACGGATGAAATCTATTAATCCAAGAAAGCGATATATTCCGATAATATCAGTAATATATGGTCGTAGTTCATCTGTAAAATTTGCTAATATTTTTATTATTTCTCTACGTTCTTCACTCTCAAGTTCTTTAATTTGATTATTTATTTCAAACGATAGTGGAGGTTCAACAAAAACAGTTTGCCCTGTTGATGATTCGTCGTGAATGATACCGCCAATTGATCGTTTGTTTGCCGCCATTAATGGTATTACCGATCTTCCATTACGGATTGTAATATCAGTATTTTCAGGAACTGAACCTATTTTTTTTGCATATTCAAATGCTTTTTTTGTTTCACGAAAAACCTGTCGGTTTTTGCTTAATATTGATTGTCTTATATTTTGTAGTGCTACTGAAGCACCGTCTCTTATATCTCCTTTTTCATCAATAATTTTCTCGGTTTTAATTAGCAAATCGTCAGGTGAATATATATTCTGAAGCAACTTTTTTAACTCAGGGTATTCTTCTTTATCGGTTTCTTTGAAGTAATTAATAATTTCTTTTTTGATAAACAATACTTGTTTTAGGTCGAAAAGTGTTTCTTGTTCAATGTAACTGCCGGATGTTTTTAATTGTGCTATATTATCTCGTATGTCAACAAAATCATTTAATGGAAATGCTTTGTTTGTAGTGAGTAATATTACAAATTCACTCGACTGAATAAGCAGTTTTTTAATTGAATCTTTGTTATGTGAAAACCTTATTTTGTTTACAAAGTTTTCACCTATTGTACTAATACAAAGGTCTTTAATAAGTTCTTTTATGCGATTAAAACCAACTTTATATTCGAAATTATGAGGGTAGTTCATGCTGTCAAAGGTATGTAGTATTGGCATTGGTTAGTAAAACAATTTTAATATGCATTGCTATAATCAACTAAGAATCGACAATAATAGTATGCTTTTATAAATGTTTATTGTTCAATTTCATTGTAACCCGATGCCATAATTCATTTTCAAATTGCAAAAAGTTTTTTTCAATTTCTGTTTGAGCAAATCCCATTTTTTCATAAAGTCTAATTGCCGGATTAAATGAGAAAACTGTTAAGAAAACAGTACTATCATTAAAGACATCTGATATATATTGCAATAATTTTTTTATTGTATCTTGTCCGTATCCTTTACCTCGATATTTTTCTGCAATTAAGAATCGTGAAATTTTGACTGAGTTTGAGTACACTTCAAGTTCACAATGACCCACAACCTGATGTTTTAATTTGTCAACAATTTTAAAGGCAATTATATTATTATTTTTAATATTGCGGAAGTATGCCTGCATTTCAGTCTTGTGTAATGGGAAAGTAAATTTATCGGAAGCCCAAACTCTATTTAGTCTGGCAGAATTAACCCAGCTAATCAGTCGTTCAAGATCTTCTGCTTCAACAAAACTAATTATTTCGATCATATTTTATCTTTTCACGAAGCAAGTACTAACTTTGTATTTACCTTACTGGTACTCAATTTATCCTTATCAGAATTCTTCAGCATGAATTTGTCCCGGATTTTTTCTTTTATGATCTTTAAATCCATCAACGTACAGTAGTTTTTTCATGCCGTCAACCATTTTTGGATTTCCACAAAGAAAGATATCGGTATTTTCCGGTGATGGCACTAATTCTAATATATCCTTAATTATTCCTGATTTCCAAATATCTCCAATCAAGCGTGTATCGCCATTCCACCCTGATGGTTCTTTTGAGGGCTCTGTAATTGTTGGCAGGTAATAAAAATTATCGAACATGTTTGCCAACAATTTTAATTCAGATGAATATCCGAGATCCCAACTATTAGCAGCACCATGAAGTACTAATATTTTACCTGTTCGTTTTAATGCATTTGAGCGCAACATACTCATGTAAGGGGCAACTCCTGTTCCGGTGGCAATTAGTATTACATTTTTATCTTCTGCAATCTCGCTAAGTGTAAACATGCCAACTGCTTTTTTACCCATCCATACTTTATCGCCAATATTTAACTCAAATATTCTGGGGGTTAGCTGTCCTGAGTGCACCAATGTTATGTAAAACTCAATTGCATCTTCTTTTGATGACGAGGCTATTGAATAGGCGCGTTTTATTAATTTATTGGGTTTTGGTGGCTCAAATTCGGCGGTAGCATCAGAGCAGCGAACGGCATCGGGTGCTAACCCCAGAGCAACAAATTGACCTGATTCAAAAGGGGGCAGTATCCATCCATCCGTCTTCACCTTAATTATCCGCATAATCGGTGAAACCAAAACCGATTGTGTAATTACACTATTTAATTGATCACCTAACTCTCCCATTTTCATATTATTAAAGTAGGATACAAAAATAAACAATTCAGCATTAAACAGGAAATTAATTGTTGATAAAATCAGGCTCGTTGACGAGCAAATTATATTTCAAATAGGCATATGATTAAAATACAAATCCGATAGTGATATTAAATCCATTCATAGGCACTTTGGTGGCTGTCATTTGCGGATTTAATTCAGGATCCCATCCCGGTTTTGCAGGATCCCAGTATCCGTCTGAATTATTATTTTGTAATTTTAAACTCCCCATATCATATTCAAAACCCAGCATAACTACAGATAATTTTATATTAATACCAACTGAGTACATCATTTGTAGGTAGCCGTAATAAATATTAAAGTCGCTGTTAACATTTTGTTGATTAGTATAAACGGCAGAGGCCCAAATTGGATTAATTTTAGCAAATACGTCAAATGCTATTGCTTTGCTGATGCCATATGTAAATGACGGCCCGATTTTGGAGCCTATAAAACCGTTGTATATATTTTCGGTTCCGGCGAGCATAAGCACCTGCGACTTAATTGATAAGAAATCAACATTGATACCAAAACGCATATCGCGACCAAGGTCAATACCGTTAAGCATAAATATTGCGCCAACTTCAAAGTTAGCACCAATTCTTGATTTTACGCCGAGAGAATTGCCCATTTCTTTCTTGTCTTTAAAGCCATAATATGTCCATGTGGGTGTTGACAAGCCCAGCCTGATATAAAACTTTTTATTTAAATCGCCCGATGCAAAATCTTGTGAATAAGTTGGCAATGCAAAAATAGCGGCTAAAATAAGGATAAAAACTTTTTTCATTTTCAATGTTTTTATTAATACGAAAGGATATGGTAGTTTTGGTTTTGCTAAGATATAAAAAATATTCCAAAAAAAAACCGATTCATTTTTGAATCGGTTTTTTTTATTAATATCAATAATTAAGCAAGGGCAAGGCGTTTAAAATCAACAACTGTTAAATCTTTTTCAGTTTCTTGCAAGTATTGACTTACATTCTTTTTGGTATCTTTAATAAAAGCCTGGTTTAACAAAGTATTTTCTTTGTAGAATTTATTTAATTTACCCATGGCTATTCTTTCCAGCATTGCTTCAGGTTTTCCTTCTTGGCGCGCTTGATCCATACCAATTTCTATTTCATGTTTTACCGTTTCGTCAGATACGCTTTCTTTGTTAAGAGCAATAGGATCCATAGCCGCAATTTGCATGGCAATATTTTTTCCGGCTTCGGTAACATTATCAGCATCTTTATTTAATCCAACAATGGTGGCAATACGGTTTCCCGGATGGATATATGCATAAGTACTTTCTGCTTCAACGCAGCCAAAACCACCAAGTTCAATTTTTTCGCCAATGATACCGGTTTGGTCGGTAATTGATTCTTCAACAGTACGATTTCCTAACATCATAGCTTTTAACTCATCAGCATTTTTTGCTTGATTTGCAACAGCTATATCAACGATACTCTGAGCATAAATAATAAAGTCATTATTTTTTGCAACAAAGTCTGTTTCACAATTCACCTTTATTGCGGCTGCGTATTTTTTATCATCACTTACTTTTGAAAGTACAACGCCTTCAGTAGCATCACGGTCGGCACGTTTTGCAGCAACTTTCTGACCTTTCTTCCTCAGTACATCAATAGCTTTATCCATATCGCCTTCGGTTTCAACTAAGGCATTTTTACAGTCCATCATACCGGCTCCGGTACGTTTTCTTAATTGGTTAACCTGTTGTGCAGTAATTTTCATATTCTTATCAGTATTAAATTTGCTATCAACTAATTTTTTTTGAGATAGTTTTTCGTTTTCGTTTAGGTTTGCCATCAGGTGCTTTAGTCGAGCCTTTTTCAGCTGATTTGTCAGCATTTTCTTCGGCGATGATCAACTCAGTAGATTTTGATTTAATATCTACATCTTTGATATCTGTTGAAAGTTCTTCTTTGACATCTTGTTTTTCTTTGGCCATCCGGCGCTCGTTCAATCCTTCAGCAACAGCTTGTACAATTGAGTTTACAATTAAATGGATTGATTTGGAAGCATCATCGTTTGACGGAATTGCAAAATCTATCAAAGTTGGGTCCGTATTAGTATCAACCATAGCAAAGATTGGGATATTAAGTTTTCTGGCTTCAGCCACAGCAATTTTTTCTTTATTAATATCAACCACAAAAAGGGCTGCTGGGACACGATTCATATCAGAAATACTGCCGAGGTTTTTTTCCAGCTTTGCTCTTTCACGTGTTATCTGTAGTTTTTCTCGTTTTGATAAGTTAGTCCACGAACTGGTTGAAGCCATCTTATCAATGCTCGACATTTTACGTACTGCTTTACGAATTGTTGCAAAATTTGTAAGCATACCACCGGGCCAACGCTCGGTAACGTAAGGCATATTTACATTTTTTACTAAATCGGACACTAATGTTTTAGCTTGTTTTTTTGTAGCTACAAACAATATTCTGCGTCCCGATTTTGCTATTTGCTTAATAGCTTTTTGAGCTTCCTCAAGTTTTGCTTGTGTTTTAAACAAGTCGATTATGTGGATACCATTACGCTCCATAAAAATATAAGGAGCCATGTTTGGATTCCACTTCCTACGCAGATGACCAAAATGTACACCTGCATCAAGCATTTCGTCAAAACTAACTTTTACCATCTTTAAGATTTTTTTAATTCGCAGCCTTTCGGCATGCATTGTTTACATTCTCTTTTTCAATTACTGAATAGCTCTAATAAAAAGAGGTTACAGCAATTTGGATACTAAACTCATTCCAATAATTGTGAAAACTATCGCTTGCTGAACTGGAATTTCTTACGAGCTTTTGGTTGTCCTGGTTTTTTACGCTCAACCATGCGTGGGTCTCTCTTCATTAATCCTTTCGCTTTTAAAGCCGGACGATACTCGGGGTCAATTTTAACAAGTGCTCGAGCAATACCTAAACGTGCTGCTTCAGCCTGACCGGTGATACCACCACCTTTGAGATTAATTTTTATGTCGTATTTATCAAGGTTTTCGGTGATTTGAAGACCTTGCTCTACAACATAGTGTAAAATAGCTGTTGGAAAGTACTCTTTATAATCACGATTATTAATAGTAATTTTTCCGCTACCATCCTGAAGATATACCCTCGCTACTGCAGTTTTTCTTCTGCCTAATGCATTAACTACTTCCATAGGAATATTATCTGATTGTGTTTAAATTAAATTTTGTTGGTTTCTGTGCATCATGTTTGTGCTCGCCACCCTCATAAACATACAAGTTGCGATATAAATCGGCACCAAGTTTATTTTTTGGCAGCATTCCTTTAACGGCTTTTTCAACCATTGCGATAGGATTCTTCTGCATCAACTCACGTGCAGTAGTTGATTTTTGTCCACCCGGATATCCGCTGTGACGGATATATGTTTTATCATCCCACTTCTTTCCTGTAAGCCTTATTTTCTCGGCATTTATGATGATTACATTATCACCACAATCAACATGAGGTGTGTAATTTGGTTTGTGTTTTCCACGTAGAAGTGTAGCAACTGAAGATGCCATTCTTCCTAATATTTCATTTTCCGCATCAATCAACACCCATTCTTTATTAACGGTGCTGGCATTTGCACTAACTGTTTTATAACTTAGTGTATTCATCTATCTTATTGTTTCTTAAGCAGTTTACTATATACGCCTTAAAATTGGGCTGCAAAAGTAGAAACTATTTCCCGAACAACCAAATTTGTAAACAACTTATTGTGAATAAAATTTTATTTTAGTGTGATAATTTGGTACTTTACATGATATAGCAGGTTAAATATTATTATTAACAAATAATTTAATTACTTTTGCCAAATATATTACTTACCTGATCGTATTGATCTTAATACAAAATTATTTAAATGGAATATAATACTGCTCGCGATCTTCTTATTATACCTGAATATGGTAGAAACATTCAGAGAATGGTTGATTATGCACTCACTATAGAAGATAGGGAAAAAAGGACAAAAACAGCAAAGTCAATTATTATTTCAATGGCTCAAATGAACCCTTCAATAAAAGAAACCATTGATTACAATAAGGTCCTTTGGGATCATCTTTATTTTATTTCGGGCTTTAAACTCGATGTTGATGGACCTTATCCTAAACCATCAGAAGAAAAACTTTCTCAAAAACCTGATAGAATAGACTATAGTGATAAGAATATTAAACTTAGACATTATGGTAAACATATTATTAATATCATTAATAAAGCTATTGAATTTGACGATGGAGAAGAGAAACGTGCCCTTGTGTTGGCAATAGCTAATCAAATGAAGAGGTCTTATCTCAAATGGAATCGTGAATCAGTAAACGATCAAACAATAGCAAAGCACCTTGAAGGGTTGTCGGACGGAAAACTTAAGTTACCTGAAGATACTACACTGATCGCCATTAGTGAAGTTATTCAACGTCCTAAATACAAAAAGAAGAAATCAGCTCACAAATCTTATCAAAAGTCATCTAAGGATAATTATAGTAAGCGAAAGAAGAATTACAGCTATAGAGGTAACTAACATTTTTGTTGATTATAAATAATTTGAAAAAACAACCATAGATTGGTTGTTTTTTTGTTTATTTACATCTGTAAACTTGTGTAACTGGCAATAAATGGGATCTTTTAAAATAGTAGGTGGGAATCCACTAAGTGGCGAAATTACTCCACAAGGAGCAAAAAATGAAGCACTACAGGTAATTTGTGCTACATTGTTGACAAAAAAAGAGGTAATATTGAATAATGTACCTGATATTAGTGATGTTAACAAGCTACTGGATTTATTGGCAGGTATTGGTGTAGCAGTAAATAAGTTAAGCAATAGCAAATATTCCATTAAGGCTTCTAATATTAACCTCAATTACCTTGAGACAGATGAGTTTTATAAAAAAGCCACAAGTATTCGCGGTAGTGTGATGATATTGGGTCCGCTATTGGCACGGTTTGGCAAAGGGTATTTGCCTCAACCCGGTGGCGATAAAATTGGACGAAGAAGACTTGATACTCATTTTATCGGATTACAAAAACTTGGTGCTGATTTTAAATATGATAAAAATAGGAAAAGCTATCATGTTTCGGTTAACAATCTAAAAGGCGGCTACATGCTGTTAGAGGAAGCTTCGGTTACCGGAACGGCAAACATAGTTATGGCAGCAGTTATGGCTAAAGGTATAACCACTATTTTTAATGCTGCATGTGAGCCTTATATTGTTCAGTTATGCAATATGCTTAACAATATGGGAGCTAAAATTTCAGGAGTTGGTTCTAATTTATTAACAATTAATGGTGTTACTTCATTAGGAGGCACATCGCATACCCTATTGGCCGACATAATTGAAGTAGGCAGTTTTATTGGAATGGCGGCAATGACACAATCTGAAATAAAAATAAAGAATGTGAGCCTTAGTGATTTAGGATTAATACCTGATGTATTTAAGCAACTTGGTATTGTTGTTTATGCTGATGGGGATGACATTGTAGTACCAAAGTATAAAAATTATTCTATCGAAACTTTTATTGATGGTTCGATAATGAGTATCGCAGATGCACCATGGCCCGGATTTACTCCCGATTTGATTAGTATTGTGCTGGTAACTGCAATTCAGGCTGAAGGAAGTGTGCTGATACATCAAAAGATGTTTGAAAGCAGGTTGTTTTTTGTTGATAAACTCATCGACATGGGCGCACGAATTATTTTATGTGATCCTCATCGCGCCACTGTTATTGGTCTAAATCATAAGTTTACCCTGCGTGGGATTAAAATGAGTTCTCCTGATATCAGAGCAGGAGTTGCCTTGCTTATTGCTGCATTGTCGGCACAGGGAACCAGTATAATTGAAAATATTGAACAGATAGACAGAGGCTATCAGAATATTGATGAACGACTACGATTGCTGGGTGCTGATATTGTGAGAATAGAATAACCTTTATGCTACAAGGTTAACCGTTTATAGTAATGCTAATATGAGTTACTACCAAACAAGTTCGCTTAATTTCTGTTTTATCTCTGCTTCATCAGGGTCAACATCAAAATACAAAATAGGTTTAAGGAAGTGAAGGTTACAATCTTTTTTAAATCGTTTTTCGCCGCCACCTGTTATGTTTAACATGATAATGCTATCTTTCTTTACTATATTATTTTTTACGGCATTTGTTAATGAAGCTGTAGCAACAGCCGCTGCGGGATGTATGTCAATACCTTCAGTATCAAGAAATAACTGAGCAGCAGCATGTGCTTCTTCGTTAGTTGCCAGCAACACATCACCACCGGCATCTTTCATAGCATCGTACAATCCCCCAGCAAGTGAGTACGGCGGCTTTCTATTTGAAAGTACTTTAGCATGAATCATCTCGACCTGCTTACGTGCTTCCATATTACTAAAAGCTAACAACGATCTCGAATCAGCCTGCCAGGCATTATAAATTGGGTGAAAAGGAATGTTTTGTGATACCATAAGTTTCATTTTACGATTTCCAAAACGTCCATCCTCAATTAATCTCAGGTTAGCTTCCCAAGCTGCAATTGCTCCTGTTCCACTTCCTATTGCCTGAAAATAATATTCAGGAATTTCGCCAATAGTTGTAACGGCCGAAAGAGTAGTTGTTCCCATACCATCGCGACGTGCAATATTTTTTGCACCACCTTCGGTAACAAAGCCATCTAATTCGGCAGCTATGTTTGAAATGTGGATGGCATCAAAGTAATCGCCACCGGTACGGCTTACTACAAGCTTAACACATTTGTTAAGTAGTCCATCAAACCAAAGTGCAGACAAATTGTCTTCTGGTACGCAGAGTAGCAGAGGTATATTATTATCAGAACAAACTTGTGCAAAAGCACGAGCAGTATTTCCGGCTGATGCCACCACAAGTACTTTATCCTCATCATTATCCATTCGTGCACAAACAGAATACGACTCAGTTTCCTTAAACGAACATGTCCTCATTTTTATACCACGCTCGGGCCAGTAACCACTAAAAGTAATGTATAAATTAGTGAGTCCCAGATTTTGAGCCAGCATTTTGCTTTTAAAAGTAAGTGGTGCGTATGATCCGTGTAACGTTTTATGTATGGGCAACCAATCAGCAAACTTATAGTTGCCATATGAATCGTCTTTGACTTCTAACTGCTTTTTCTCATAAATGGCACGAACCAGTCCTGATTGAATTTCTCCGGGAGCGGAAAGAATCCATCCCGTATCAGGGAATATTTTTCCGGTTGCAACCGACATCAACTGATATTTAGTTTTCGGAATTATTTGGCTCATCTGTTATTATTTATTTCGACGTGCAAAAATAGAAAATAAGACCGAGCTGACAATTTTCATATGAGAATATTATTTAAATTGCAGGATAACAGATATTAA
>CAZGWS010000034.1:0-19072 GCA_964528805.1 uncultured Lentimicrobiaceae bacterium
TTTTGTTTTAGCTCACGTTGGATAGTGTTTACTAAAAAAGAATTATGGACGCCACCGCCTGTAATAAGTACGCAATCACCAACACGACCTTGCAAAGTCTTGCCAATTTGATATGCAATATGCGCACAAACAGTTCTAAGCCGGTCTTTTAAATCGGCATCCGATTTATCGATAATATTAACAAAAGTATCAGTAACAAGTTGATTGCTCATCGACTTTGGATATGGAAGCAAATAATATGGATGGTTATTTAGATTTTCTAATAGATGATCGTTTATTTTACCTAAGGCGGCAAGAGTTCCATTGTCATCAAATGCCATTCCCACTTTACGACTAATATAATTAAGAAGCTGGTTTGAAGGACAAATATCAAATGCAACACGTTTATTATTATCATTAAAAGATATATTTGCAATGCCGCCAATGTTAATACAAAAGTCAAATTCATTGAAAAGTAGGTTATCGCCTATTGGCACTAACGGTGCACCCTGGCCTCCAAGCTGAATGTCGCCACTACGAAAATCGCACACAGTTTTCAAACCGGTATTTAACGCAATTGCCTGCCCGTTGCCCAGCTGAAAAGTATAGCCGGCTTTGGGGTTATGGAAAACAGTATGCCCGTGCGATGAAACTAAATCAGGGTGTAATTTATGCTTTGCAATAAAATCATTTACTAATCCGCCAAGGTAATTACCGTACGAAATATCATACTCAATAAGCTTGTTACCCGGCTGCTTATGCATACTTGCAAGAGTTGCCGCCCATGCCTCGCTATATTGAAAAGTTTCGGCTACTACAATTTTGTAATGCCAACATCCATCATTATCAAACTCGCAGTATGCAAGATCAACACCATCGAGTGAACTCCCTGACATTATTCCTATTACTTTATACTTTTTCAAATTGTTTTATTTCTATTATTTTAAGTTTATTGATACTGATTTTAAGACCTTAAAAAAATTACATTAAAGCATTTCTAATAGGTTTTCCAGTTTCATACCTCTAGAACCTTTAATAAGAATATTAGCTCTCTCAATAGAGTTTTGTGCTAAATAATTTGATGCAGCTTTAGTTGAAGTAAATGTTAAATAATTATGGTTCGTGGCAGTTTTGAATTCTTTTCCAATAAGGATAACATTTTTAACCTGTACCTCTAACAGTACGTCAACTATTGCTTGATGCTCGAGTTTTGAATAGCTTCCAAGTTCAAGCATGTCACCCAATAATAGGTATGGATTTGCAAATTTATGATCAAGAAAACTTATTATTGCTTCATTCATACTTGTTGGATTAGCATTATAGGCATCCAATATTATTGAATTTTTCTCAGTCATTAGCCTTTGAGAACGGTTATTCAAGGGTAAATAATTACCTATTGCATTATTTATTATCTTGGGTGGCACATTAAAAAATAATCCTGATGCCACAGCAGCCATTATGTTACTAAAATTATAATCTCCATAGAGTTTGCTATTACAAACCCAGATACCAGAATTGTTACTCCAAGTAATTTTTAACGAGGGTTCGTTTTCAGTTATCTTACCTGTAACATCTGCATTAGCTTGACCATAAGTAAATTGCGATATTTTTTTTGAAAGCTTCAATAGTAATTTATCGTCCTTATTAACAATTACCCTACCATTATTTTCTTCGAGATAAATATAAAGTTCACTTTTTGCTGATATTACACCATCAAGAGAACCAAACCCTACGAGGTGTGCTTTACCAATATTAGTAATTATACCCACATCAGGTTTAGCGATATTACAGAGTATGCTAATTTCACCAATGCTGCTTGACCCCATTTCAACAACAGCGATTTTAGTAGTTGGTTTAATATTGAGCAATGTTAAAGGAACTCCAATATGGTTATTCAGATTTCCTTTTGTTGCAATGATATCGGTAAACTTACCAAGTACACCGGCAACCAACTCCTTTGTTGTAGTTTTACCGTTTGTACCTGTTATTGCCAACACAGTAGCCATACTTTGTTTACGATGATGCATGGAAAGTTGCTGTAAAGTCAACAACACGTTTGAAACCAAAATAGAATTTTTATTTTCAAATTTAGAATCATCAATCACACATAGTCTTGCTCCTTTTTTTTGTGCTACACTTGCAAATGCATTACCATTAAAGTTGTCTCCTGACAAGGCAAAGAATATCTTATTAGTTACATCCTCTCTCGAATCTGTTGACACACCGTTTGACAGCAAAAACTGCTCGTAAATATGTTTAATTTTCAGCATTATTTAAATATTTCTTCTACTGTGCAATTTAAAGAATGTATATGAAATAGCAACAAAAAACCCCACACTTATTAAGAGCAGGGTAATTTATATCTTTAAGCAATTTGCAAAACATAATCAGCTAAATAATATCAGCAGTATGCGGGTTACAGTTTACTTTACAGGTGTTAACTTGCATCTAATTCTGCTGTCCCGGAATAGGGCTTCCAACCCTAATCATAGCACATCTAAAGCCAATTGTTGAGGCTGACTCATCTTCGTTTAAAAATCTTCGAGTACCCGGACTTAGATAATAAACACCGTCGTCCCACGATCCTCCTTTAACAACTCGGGCTTTGTCGTTAATTAACGATGTTACGCCATAATCATACATATTTTTGGTAGAATTTGTCATGTTTTCTTCACCATCAAGCCAACTTGATCTGATTGTTGATTCATAATCTCCATCTCTATAGTTTGCATTATTGGCTTTACGATAATTTTTACGTGTGGCGGCTTCTTCGGGTGTAATTTCAACTTCAATTAAACGACCCAAGCTATCCTTTTCAGCAAGGCCACCATTTATATCACGTTTTTTATTTTTAAATATGTTACCTCGATATGGATTAAAATCAGATACAAAGTCAGGTGTCATTGGTCGATAAACATCTAATACCCATTCACTTACATTACCTGCCATATTATAAAGACCATAATCGTTAGGCCAGTAGGAACCAACAGGAGCCGGAATACTTGCTCCATCGTTTAAGTTTCCTGCAACGCCCATATAATCACCGGATCCTCTTTTAAAGTTTGCAACAAAACTTCCATAATATTTGGTTTCATCAGTTCTAACACCATCGCCATTCCAAGGATAGGTTCTCCGCTCCACAACGCGGTTATAAAGAGTATTTCCGATCAACCCAAGTGCGGCATATTCCCACTCAGCTTCAGTTGGCAAACGATAATTAGGTAACAGCAGTCCATCTTCAAAACGAACATTTCTAACGCCTGTCCCATTGGGATCAAGGTCAGCCTTACCTTCTTTCACTAAACCTTGATATTGTCCGGCAAGGTATGCATCGGTATTAAAATTATTTTCATCACGTTGATCGGGGTCGTAATCAAGTATTCCTGCTTCAATAAGTAGTTCTTCATTTACGCGATCGCTTCTCCACGACGAGTAATCGTTGGCTTGTAACCAGCTAACTCCAACCACCGGATAGTTTTTATATGACGGATGTCTGAAATACGTTTGAACGAGAGGTTCGTTATATGCCAGCCTGTCGCGCCAAACCAAAGTATCAGGTAAAGCATTTTGAATAACCATCGGATAACTTTCTCCATATACTCTTTTCAACCAAAAAACGTACTCGAGATATGCTAAATTGCTTACCTCTGTTTGATCCATATAAAAACTGCTTACAGTAACTTTACGGGGGGTGTTATCCCATTCGTAAAATGGAGTTTCATTTGTTGCTCCCATTGTAAAAGTACCACCTTCTATAAGTACCAAACCGGGACCTGTTATTTGGTTAGCTGTTTGTGCAACTTCAAAGCCTCCATTGTCAGGATTGTTATATTCCCAACCAGTAGTATTTGATCTCTCGTGGCTTTTGCATGATGTTGCCATTATAGCAATTACTGCAACTCCCGATATTAAAATGAACCATTTTCTATTTCTGAACATTTCTAATTCTATTTTGATTAAATCTATTTTCTATAACTAAAATGATGGTGATTTTATTGCCCTGATATGTCTTCTTGCCGATTCTTTATATAAACAGAAGTTCCAAGCAAACGATATTTCATGTGCTCCACCAGCCTTTCCACCTATTTGTGATATTGTATAATCGTAACTGTATCCAACCTTAATATTATTATAAGTAACTCCAACTAAGGCTATTATAGCGTCAGGGTTTTGGAAATTATGCCTAAACCATGAGCCAATAACGAACGGATATTTACTAACATACAAGCCTGCACTAAGTTGATGAAAATTTTCTTGCTGTAAATAAAGAACATTAGGTTGAATAATAATATCACCTACATATGCATTTCCCAAGCCACCACTTGTAGCATTTATTGTTGCTCCTGCATTAACTGTTATCTTCATTGGCAGTTTGCTATTATCATTATTATAAAATGACAAGTTCGGCTGTGTTATATGATCTGTAGCAATGCCAACAAAAAATTTGTCCGAATATTCCATCACAAATCCGGCAGCAAAATCAACAGCTGTAATATTAGTCTTGGAAGGTGGAGTCTCGCCTGAATTGGGATCAATGTTTCCAGTAGTGGGATTAATCTGACTGGCAAATATCAGTTTATTCCAGTTTAACTTTTCCTGATAATATGCACCTTTTACACCGAAGCGTATATTTATTTCATTGCTCACTTTTAGTTCATAAGAATAATATGCGGCAGCCATAGTTCTTATCAAACCACCATCTCCCTGTGCATCATTCATTACTAATAATCCAAAACCACTACGTATCCCCGGCATATTTTGGTCGTAACTAATATTGTAAGTTACATAAGCATTTGAAAGAGACGGGTACTGATTCCTATAGTTTAAACCCAATCTGCCACATTCAATTGAACCGGCATAAGCCGGATTTAAGTATAGAGGGTTTGCATAATATTGCGAAAATTCAGGATCCTGAGCCTTTACAACATAAAATGAAATCATAAGTAGAACAAATACAATTAGCTTATTATTTTTTCCCACTACTTTTTAAAATTTTGATTTTTCGACAGCGCAATTATACGACCTTTTTCTGAATAAAAGTAAAGTTGATGTTAAATTTTTCCTAATTTAACTAAGTATAGTAAATTAATGAAATAAAAACAACATTATAGACGTTATCCCAATATTATAAACTAAAATTTGTAAACATTATTACTTTTGATAATAAATTCTTTAATTATGTTGCGTCAAAAACTTCTACTTTTATTTTTATCTATTTCAGTATTAGGCTTTTCTTTACCATATAAATTTCATTTATCTATCAAGTGGAACAGCGTAGAAAAAATAAGTAGTGAAGGATCTATGGTTGAGCGGTTGTCGTTTGATAATGCACACTATACCAGCACCAACGAATTACCTGTTTACTTTAATAAGTTTTTTATCCATACTTCCAAAGCTAAGCTCAGTGTTTCGCTACAAAATCAGTTTTTTATTCCTGTAAGTCAGAAAGAAGAAAATATCTTAAGTGCGGTTTTGTTTAACGATACATCAGTAAATGTTAGTGCACGCATAGTAATTTCGCGGAAGCAGCCAATGGCACAAGTCGAGTTCACCCCCATACGCTGGAATGTGAAAAAACATATATTTGAGAAACTTACTGATTTTGATATAGTTATAAATGTTGTTGATGATTACAAAACACCAAATAATAGTAAAGAATACACCTCTACAAGTGTACTGGCTACGGGGCAGTGGTTTAAAATAAAGCTTGATAAAAGTGGCATTTACAAGATAACTTATAGCGAATTGTCATCTATGGGTTTTGACATGTCGGTAACTCCGTCTCGTATTGCCGTATTTGGCAATGGTGGTGGGCTGCTTCCCGAGAAAAATGATGTATTTCGTTATGACGACCTCGTTGAAAACCCAATACAGGTTGTTGGAGGCGATGATGGTAGTTTCGATCAGGGAGATTATATATTATTCTATGGAGAAGGTCCTGTTACATGGAAATATAATCCTATTTCTTTAGGTTTTAATCATCAAACAAATTATTATAAAGATTTTTCATACTATTTTATTACCGCTTTAAACCAACCTGGCAAAAGAATTCAAAATGCTGACAGTCCGACCGGTAATGCCGATGTAATAGTTAATGATTTTAATGATTACGCTGTACACGACCTTGATGAGCGCAACTTAGATGGTGTTGGTCGTACATGGTTTGGTGAAATTTATGATTATAATACAACTTATGAGTTTGACTTTAATTTTCCAAATATTAAAAAGCAGAGTATGACAGGTTATTTTAGAGCTTACTTTGCCTCAAGAGCTTTCTCGGCAAGTTCCTTTAATATTTTTATCAACAACCAGCTTGAGAGTACTGCCACCATCCAGCCATTACCTTCGGGCGAACGATATCAATATGCCAAAAGTACATCTCCAAGTTTTAATTTTACACCTGTCAGCGATAATATTGCCGTTAAAACAACTTATCAACGTAATTCAAATTCATCGGTTGGTTTTCTCGACTTCATAGAAGTTAATGTGCAACGCAATTTAGTATTTACAGGCGATCAAATGATGTTTCGTAAAGTAATAGGATCCGGAAATAGCATTGCTAAATACAATCTGCTCCAAGCTAACCAAGATGTTACAGTTTGGGATGTCTCATCGCCGGTAAACCCTAAAAAAATTGTTGCGCAGTTAGATGGTAGTGGCTTAACCTTTAAATATGATGCGGCAAACTTTCATCAATTTATTGCTTTTACACAAAACAATTTTCTTACTACCCAATTTGTTGAAGATGTTGAGAATCAGAACTTACATAGTTATAAAAATATTGACTTATTGATTGTTACGCACTCCGATTTTTTAGCTGAGGCAGATAGTCTGGCAAACTTTCACCGAACCAATGATGGGATGAGCGTGCTGGTTACAACTGTTGATAAGGTTTATAATGAGTTTTCATCAGGTGGACAGGATATTACTGCTATCCGCGATTTTGCAAAACGACTTTATGATAATAGCGATTCGGGTAAAGAACTTAAATATTTACTGCTTTTTGGCGATGCTTCTTATGACTATAAAGATATAACGCCGGGCAACACGAACTTAGTACCATGCTGGGAATCTGTATATTCACTTAATGTGGTTACGTCAATAGCCAGCGATGATTATTTTGGCTTTCTTGATGATGGTGAAGGTGTTGAATTTCAAAAAGATTTAGTTGATATTGGCATTGGCAGATTTGTGGTTAAAAACGTTGAAGAGGCTAAAAATGCAATCAACAAAACAATTCATTATTGCGTAAATACAACTCAGACTATGGCTCCATGGCGAAATATTATAACTTTTGTTGCTGATGATGGCGATAATAATTTACATCTTAAGCATGCAGAAGTGTTGTCGGGTATCTTTAACTCTGATTTCCCTGTATATAATATTAACAAGATATACATTGATGCCTATCATCAAATTTCTACCCCTACAGGTCAAACAGCCCCTAACGTTAACAGAGCTATTAACCAACGTATTGACAAGGGAACGCTGATTTTTAATTACTCAGGGCATGGTGGTGAAATAGGCTTAGGTCATGAGCAAATTGTACAGATAGGCGACATAAATTCATGGAAGAACTACGATAAATTAACCGTGTTTATAACAGCTACATGTGAGTTTACACGTTATGATGACCCAAAAAGAGTTTCTGCCGGAGAACTCGTATTTTTAAATAGTGAAGGAGGAGCTATTTCATTATTTACTACTACACGTGCAACATACGCCGGCTCTAACCTTGCCCTAAACAAGGCTATTTATCAAAACAATATGTTTAAAAAAATTGATGGTGAATATCCACGCTTTGGCGATATTATTCGTAAATCAAAATTAAACGGAAGTTCAAACGATATGAAGTTTTTACTTGTGGGCGATCCGGCATGCAGAATGGCATATCCCAAAGAGGAAGCCAAAACTGTTTCAATAAATTCACATGTTTCAACAATTAATAATCCTGATACAATTAGCGCATTGCAACTCGTTAAGGTAGAAGGTATAGTTACCAATAGAAATGGAGACAAACTAACTGATTTTAACGGCGATTTATTTTCATCCATTTACGATAAAGAAAGCCAAGTAATTACTTATGGCGACGAAAATCCCCCATATACTTTTTACACTAGAAATAACGTAATATTTAATGGGAAATCAAGCATTACAAATGGCGATTTTTCTTTTGAGTTTATGATACCAAAGGATATTGGTTATAATTACGGCTTCGGTAAAATAAGTTACTATTTACGTAACCCTGATAATATAGATGGTAACGGATATGATTATAATATTGTAGTTGGAGGGCTTTATGACAGTGCAAGTATTGACACCGAGGGACCTGATATTAAGCTATACCTTAATGACACAACCTTTAAGTCGGGAGATGTTACAAATCAAAATCCTGTATTACTTGCCTTTGTGAGCGACTCAAGTGGTATTAACACAACCGGTAGTGGCATTGGACATGATATTATTACTGTTGTAAATGAAGATAAAGAGCTAACCTATGTGCTTAACGATTATTATCAAGCCGATAAAAACAGATATAATAAAGGTGTAATAAATTATCCTATCAGTAATTTGCCCGATGGTGAGCATAGCCTAACTTTAAAAGTTTGGGATGTTTATAATAACTCATCAACTGCTGAAATTAATTTTTTGGTCATTTCGGCAGATCAGCTTGTGGTTGAGAATTTAATGAATTATCCAAATCCATTTGTTAACAAAACTAATTTCGTTTTTGACCACAACCAATCGGGAAACAAAATAGATGTTCTTATTGATATTTATAGTTTAGATGGAAAACTTGTTAAAAGTATTGCTGTAAAATTAGCCCCCGAAGGACACAGGTCGGAACCCATTACGTGGGATGGATCAACAAATAGCGGTGGTAAAATAGGTGCCGGATTTTATGTTTACAACGTAACAGTGCGTAATCAAAATGGCTCAGTTGGCTACGATCAGTCAAAATTTATTTATATTCGTTAATAACTGTTAATTATACTAAGTTTGCCAACTGTTATGTTATCATTTTTGTCAATAATAATATGAAAAAACAATACTCCTTAATAATTTTTATACTAATGAGCTTAGCGGCTGTATCTCAGGTTGTTATCCCTGTTAGTTTGCAGTATTCCAATATCATTACAAAAAAAAATAATCAAACCGATTTTACCTATATATCTTTTAACAATGCTAGTAACCTCCTTAAATTTGGTGCACTCCCAGTTTATTACTATGAAATTAAGTTACCTGCAAAGCAATTTGGCTGCGAAATTAAAATAGATGAATTATCATCAAACACATTAACAGCTGGGCAATCATACAATCTTACCGACAACGAACTTGCTGGAGATAGCTTTAAAAAAATAATCAAATATTCCGAAACAACTGCTCAAATTTATATACTTCCACTAAAGTGGGATAGCAAGCACAGGAAAATAATACTTTTAAATAAATTTAACTTACTAATCGACTTTGTTCCTGTAGCAGAAAAGAATAAAACAAGCTTAAAAGTGGTTCACAATTATGCTACAGAGTCGGTACTTAGTACAGGCAAGTGGATAAAAATGGGAATAGCAGCCACCGGAGTTTATAAATTAACTTACACCGACATAGAAAATATGGGAATAAACCCATCACAGATAGATATTAATAAAATTGGGATATTTGGAAATTATAACGGCGTATTACCGGAAAGCAACTTCAAACCCGTCATTGATGACCTACAGGAAAACTCAATCTATATATCAGGAATTCAAGATGGAACTTTCGACACAAGTGATTATATTCTATTTTATGGGCAGGCCGCAACAACATGGTCGTATAATCCTTTTAAAGGTAAATTCGTTCATCAAAATAATGTATATAGCGACACAACTTACTACTTTTTTACACCTGACGAAGGAACATCCAAGCCAATTGCCGAGCTAATTGGTGTTGGGTTACAGGCAAATAAACAAGTTACAACTTTTAGCGATTACGCTGTACACGAATACGATTATG
Source organism: uncultured Lentimicrobiaceae bacterium (assembly GCA_964528805.1). Lineage (GTDB taxonomy): Bacteria > Bacteroidota > Bacteroidia > Bacteroidales > F082. The sequence continues at coordinate 9,976 of CAZGWS010000034.1, forward strand.
AAAACTTGATGAAAAGTGGCAGAGAGTGGTTTGGAGAACGCTTTAACGGCGACACACTCGTAAGAGAGTTTACTTTCAATTTCCCAAACATAGTTAATAAAAGCTCTATTTATTTAAATATTGATTTAGCGGGAAGATCATTGACTGACTCATATTACAGAATAATTGTAAACAACACACTAATATCCGACTCAACAAAAATCAGATTTATAACACCATCATTGGGTTTATATGCTCGTGTTTCAAATAAAAATCTAACATTTTCTGCCGATGATGATGTGCAAAAAGTAAAAGTTAGTTACTTCTCCGAAGATGAAAATGCAATGGCATGGTTAAATTATATTACACTAAATGTAGAAAGGAATCTCGTTTTCGACGGAGGACAAATGAGATTCTGTAACCCACATGTTTCTGCATCAGGAAATATATCGCAATTTGATGTTAAAAATGCAAATAGCAATAGCATAGTTTGGGATATAACCGACATCCATAATCCACAAACAGTAACTTATTCCGTTGAAACCAACAAAATAAGGTTCACACTACCAACAGACTCTTTGAAAACATTTGTAATTTTTGATAACTCACAATATTTTACTCCCGTTTCGTATAAGGATGTTAAGAACCAAAATCTACATCAAATTAGTGATGCTAACCTAATTATTATACGCCCCCATATGTTTGAAGCTGAAGCTGATAAACTTGCCGATATGCACAGACAATATGATGCGTTAACTACAGTTTGTGTTAGCCCCGAGCAAATTTACAACGAGTTCTCATCAGGCTCACAGGATATTAGCGGCATTCGTAATTTTATGAAGATGCTATATAATAAAGGTGCATTTGGAAATAAACGAGCTTATCTTCTACTATTTGGTGACGCATCTTTTGATTATAAATTCCGAACTCGCGATAACACAAACATTGTGCCTACATATGAATCTGTTGAATCATTAAGAGAAACAGGATCATTTGTAACTGATGATTATTTTGGTCTGTTAGACGATAATGAAGGAGCCAGTGCTTCTGGTAACTTAGATATCGGTATTGGAAGATTTCCGATAAATACAATAGAAGAAGCTAATTCAGCAATAAATAAAATTACACATTATATTAGCAGTACCAAAAGCATTATGCGCGACTGGCGTACGAAATTATGTTTTGTTGCTGATGACCAAGACCTTAATTTACATTTTAAACAAGCCGAAGGGCTTGTAAAAATAGCTGATACTGTAAATAATGGTATTGCCATAAACAAAGTGTATCTTGATGCTTTTCAAGTAACAACAGTACCCGACGGGTACAGATACCCCGAAGTAAATACTATTATTAAAAAGCAAATTGATGATGGCGCATTAATAGTTAATTATACAGGACATGGTGGAGTTCTTGGCTGGTCAGGAGAAAAAGTACTTGATGTGCCAATGATAAATGGGTTTCATAATATTGATAATATGCCACTCATCATTACAGCAACATGCGAATTTAGCCGTTTTGATGATGCTGAATTTACTTCTGCCGGCGAGTATTTCTTCTTAAACGAAAAAGGCGGCGCAATTGCATTACTAACCACAACCCGACTGGCTTATGCACATGCTAACTACATAGTAAACAGACGTATATACTTTAATTTACTGACTGATGAGGATGGAAATCGTTCGAGATTAGGTGACTTAGTACGGCTTTCAAAAATCCCATCTAACGATAATTATCTTAACTTTGTATTGCTTGGCGATCCTGCCCTTACATTAGCTTATCCAAAATACAACATTGTTACAACAAATAACTTAAGCAGTACCCTAAATGTAATGGATACCGTTCATGCACTATCAATTGTAAATGTAACAGGCGAGATACAAAACGATCAAAAACAATTAGTCTCAAATTTTAATGGTTACGTATTTCCAAAAGTAATTGATAAAGCAACACTATACACTACCTTGGGCAACAACGGCAGCAGTTCTCCGGCTAACTTTTATCTTTATGACAAAAAATTATTTGATGGAAAAATAAAAGTTGTCAACGGTAAATTTGAATTTAATTTTGCTGTTCCACAAGATATAGCATACAATTATGGCTATGGGAAAATTAGCTATTACGCTACTGATACTGTTAACGCTGTAGATGCTTGGGGTGGTTTTAACGACATGTACATTGGTGGAATAGATGATGATGCCGTAATTGATGATGTTGGTCCTGACATTGAGTTGTATTTGAATAAAAATTCATTTAAATCTGGAGATGTAGTTACTAATAGTCCTGTTTTGCTGGCTCATATTAACGATGAAAATGGAGTTAACTCTACAGGTGTCGGGCTTGGTCGTGATATTGTAATGTATATAGATAATGATTATTCAAATTCGTTTATTATGAATGACTTTTTTAGTATGGATGTTGATTCATATAAATCAGGAAAGATAGTTTATCCATTTAATAAACTTAGCGAGGGTAACCACACCCTAACATTAAAAGCATGGGATTTGCAAAATAACTCATCCGAAAAGACTATTGAGTTTTTTGTTAATGACAAACTGGACATACAACTTTCTCAAGTTTACAATTACCCAAATCCATTTGATGGCAAGACTATTTTCAAATTTACTCATAATAAAGATGGATCAGAATTACAAGCCACAATACGAATTTACAATGCAAGCGGCAACTTTGTTATTGAGCTGCATGGTAACACAAGTAAGGATCTAAATAAACCCGGTGAGATTACATGGGACGGTAAAAATACAGTTGGTAATGTTGTTGCTTCCGGTTTATATGTTTATACAATTGAGGTAAAAGATAACTTTGGCAATGTAACCGTACAGCAACAAAAATTATTTAAAATTAATAAATAACATTTCCCCGTTTTATTCGTTTATACATAAACTTCAAATATTTACATTATCATTAAAGTAAGTAGCCAACCGTATAATATAAATAAAATTATTTCGTTAGGTTTGCACACATTTTATAAATTATAAATAGCACATGAAAGAGAAGATAATAATATTAATAATAGCAGTAGTTCTTTCGCTAAATGTTAACGCTCAAGGGATAGAAAAGAATGGGCAGCAATTAAATGTAATTACAACTGCTGTACCATTATTAATGATAGGTCCTGATGCCCGTGCCGGCGGCATGGGTGATGGTGGGGTAGCATCCTCAGCTGATGCTAATTCAATGCATTGGAATCCGGCTAAATATGCAAGAATTGCAGATGATATGGGTTTTGCATTTTCTTATACACCATGGTTGCGTAATCTTGTTAATGATATTAACTTAGCATACGTTTCATTTTATAAACGTATTAATCCAATGTCCACATTTGCAGCCACATTGCGATACTTTTCGTTAGGCGAAATCACTTTTACTGATGCAAGTGGCAATCCAATTGGAGTTTATAAACCTAATGAGTTTGCAGTTGACGCTACATATTCACGAGTGTTAACAGATAATCTTTCATTAGCAGTTGCAGGTCGTTTTATCTACTCCGATTTAACTCAAGGTCAGAGTGTTGGTGGATTTGATACTAAACCGGGGACATCAGTTGCTGCCGATATTGCATTATATTGGGAAAACGATGTTAATTGGTTTAATAGTATGGATGCCCAATTTGCGTGGGGTGTTGATATTTCGAATATAGGAAATAAAATTTCATACTCAGGTTCAAATATCGAAAAGAACTTTATACCTACTAACCTTAGATTTGGACCAAGATTAACTCTTGATTTGGACGATTATAATACTATTTCATTTCAGGTTGATGTTAATAAACTTCTTGTGCCTACTCCTCCTATCTATTCTGATTCAACAGATGCCGCAGGAAATTATATTATAGAAAAAGGTATGAACCCTGATGTAAGTGTAATACAAGGAATGATTCAATCATGGTACGATGCTCCGGGAGGATTCTCAGAGGAAATGAGAGAATTTAGTTTTGCTTTTGGTACTGAGTACTGGTACACAGATGTACTTGCTCTTCGTGGTGGTTTTTATTATGAAGATCTGTCAAAAGGAAATCGTAAATATGCCACTCTCGGCGTTGGTCTTCGGTACAATGTTTTTGGTCTCGACTTTTCATACCTGATACCTGTAACACAAGACCAAAATCCACTCCAAAATACATTGCGTTTTTCTCTATTATTTAATTTGGGAGCAGCAGCCAAATAATGTGTAAACTCAGGGCGGGCATTGGCTATGACGTTCACAAATATTACATGTAGATATTGGCAGAGTATCAGCGAAAGCAACAACAACAGAAAAATTAGGTTTTATTGGATACAAACAGGGCGTAGATGCCGAAGTAGTTATATTGCTATCAAAAATATGTTGATACTTAGTATTTACAAGAAAACGCCAAATACTGCGTTATTCACCTTTTTGAATCAGTAATTTACTATTCGCAAACTTCTTGAATTCAAAAGCTTCGAAAGCCTTGTCTTTGGCACTTTATTATCAATGACTTAAAAATGAAAAGTTTTCTTGCAGGCACAAATTATGGTACATCCCAAAAGGCATTAAAAATAATCTGTATCTCCACCTTGTTGTCATAGCCTTGAAATGCTTTTAATTTTAGTTCATCGTTATATAAAATTCCCGTTAAGGTAAACACACGATAACTACCTGCATTTTGATTTGGACGCATTATATTCATCTTAAAATTAATTATATCACTTAAACTCACCTCCTTATTTGTAAGTTGTAGTTCAACATTATAATCCTGATTAATTGTTTTTTGATTAATAATATTGATTATAGGCAAATTACCTTCAATAATATATTGCCTATTACCCGAAATACTGTCTCCATTTACCCAATTATCTGTCGTTTTATTATAAAAATCGTCGTTGTTTATAACAATTATTATATCGCCATCTTTATAGTTAAGATTTACATTAATATTTTTATTTTGCCATTGAGTGCTGATATTATCTTTTGTTGCAATCACCAGTAAATTTGCCGAATACGTTTGATATTTTGGTACTTGAGCAAAGATCTGCAGGCTACTAAAAATAAAGCTTATTAAAAATAGATGGTTCTTCATATTGTCTTAATGCATTTATTCAATTTAAAATATGGGTAAACCTACAAAAAAATACATTACATTTGATTACAAGGCTAACACATTTGGATATAGAGGGGAAAGCAATAGAATTTGACATAAAAGGAATTTCACCAAATATTGATTTTAGCCTTGGTTTTCAAGACCTAAATTTTATACGTAACGATAATAATCATCGCTAAAACCAATAAGATAAAGGTTAGTGGTAGCTCTTGTTGTTGCGGTATATAACCATCTAAGATACTCAATATCAACAATATTATCTTTAATAAATCCTTTGTCGATAAATACATTCCGCCATTGTCCGCCCTGAGTTTTGTGGCACGTCATTGCATAGCTGAATTTTACATGTAATGCATTAAAATACGGATTTGCTTTAATTTTGTTTATTCGTGTTCGCCTATTAGTATAACTCACATACTCTTTTTCTACATTCTCAAATAACTTTCTACTATCTTTTTCTGCCAATCCAGCCGAGTTAGTTGTGATAGTATCAAGAAGTAATTTAACGTTTATTTCTTTCTTGTCGGGGTAGTCGAGTAGCTGTATGTCAACATCAGCAAAACGAAATCCATAAATATCTTCCGTTCCCAAATATCTTATTATCCGTATTATATCACCATTTGCAATAAAATCTACATTAGAATCATCATCAAGCCAAAAGTAATTATTCTTTACAACCATTAGCAAATCACCGGCATCTATTTCCGTTTCGCACATTAATATTTTATTTCTAATCTGATTATTATATATGTTTGCTTGTTTATTCGATCTGCAAATAATAATTCCATCTTCAACAGCATCTCCGGTAAACGAATTAATTAATAATTCTTCAAAAATCCCAGCATCATTAATGATAGTAACATCGTTAATATTTATATTAATTTGAAAAAATGGCAGGGTCGTATCACCACTTTTGATTTTTGTACGTAATTTTGTTGCAGATGTAAGAATTCCTGAATTTAGCGACTGTCTCATCACCTCTTTCATCTCAAAATCAAATGAAGTAATGGCATATAAGCTATTGAGCATATTTATGTTAAGTGCCGGGCTTAAAGTTGTACCAACAGGTGGTAATTGGGCTGTATCACCAACTAATATTAATTTGTTACCCCTCTGTGAGAAAATAAACTTCATAACATCGTCAAGTAAGCTGCTCTTATTAAAAAGCGACTTACTTATAGTGCTGTTATCGCCTATCATTGAAGCTTCATCAATAATAAAAATCGTATTTTTTAGCTTGTTATAAGCAAGTGCAATTTGTGAAACACCTTCTTTATTAGTCATAAACTGATAAATACTTCGATGGATTGTATGTGCTTTATATCCAGTATAATGCGCCAATACTTTTGCCGCCCTGCCTGTGGGTGCCAGTAGGATAAAGTTAATGTTTGATTGCATTAAAGTATTAACATAAGCACTAAGCATACTTGTTTTTCCGGTTCCCGCATATCCTTTAAGTATATAAACAGGATTGTTTTTTTTACTCATAGTAAATGCACCGAGATGCACAGAAACTGTTTCCTGATCCGTGGTAGGCTTAAACGACAAGCTCTCTATTATTAATGTGCTAATATATTTATTATCAAGATAATTAGTTGACATTTTTTACAGATGTTTACAATAATCAGACTACTATTATTAAAGATTAGCAGTAATTTGTAAGATTATATAACTATTAAAAAGGATACCCGATACCAAAATTCCACACAATATCAGTAGGATGTAAATATTTAATTCTCCACCTGTGGCCTTGCGGATAAGCCGGATTTTTAATCGGTGCAGCACCATCGATTCTAAAAATAAGTACATTAAAATCAAATCTAAACCCAATACCGGTATCAATGGCAAACTGCGATACAAACTTGTTAAAATAAAACTGCCCACCAGGGAAGGAGGTAGATTTATTGTAAGTCCAGATATTTCCAATATCAACAAATAAAGCTCCTTTTAAAAACTCGTAAATTGGAAATCTATATTCGAGGTTTCCTTCTATTTGCAAATCTCCTACTTTTTCGTAGGGCGAATCACCCGAATAGTCGCCGGGACCCAAGTCTTTAAAAAGCCACCCCCTCATGTCGTTTGCTCCACCTGCATAAAAACCTTTTTCATATGGCAGCTCAAATGAATTTAAATATGGCACACCTGCTCCAAGTAATACACGAGATACCAAGCTGTTAGTTTTTCTGGCAAAGTAATAGTAATGCCTAAAGTCGAGACTAACTCTTACAAATTGTGAGTACCTCACTCCAAAAACCTGATAATACCCACTATCTGAGAGGGCTGATTTAGCAAGTGTATTAATAGCATATAGTAAATTACCCGATGACTCAAAATTTGCTCTAAAATAAATAAAATGTTTAAGCGTATTCATATTTTGGTTATTAAATATGAAGCTGTATTTAAGTCCAACAATCATATGGTCGGAATACTGTTCCCGCAACCTTCTATTGGGTTCATTTTGAAGAATTGAATCGAACTCAGGAGTTGGCAATATATTTACATAGTTGATATTAATTGGTGTAAAAATGTGATTTATACTTTTACCGGCTTTCCATGAGTACCCAATATCAAGATTTGTTATGTTTCTGGAGTATAATGGTCTTCGCTGAAAATTAAAACCAAAGTTAAGATTCGTATTTGGAATATATTTTTGGTTAAAGTGGTTTAGCCTAAAGGGGAAAAGAAATCGTGGGAAGAAAATAGTGCCATCAACACCTGTTTCAAAAGTATTAAAAATGCCGTTTGAGGTCTCGGTTGGCGACCCAACCGTTTGTGCTTCAAACCCTCCTTTAAGCCTAATCCTAAATACTTCTCCATGCCTAAATATGTTTCTGTTTAAGAAAACAAGGCTGCCCCTGATGCCTAAGTCACCGCTGGAGTTTGTTCCCTCAAGTTCTGCCGAAAATCTATTTAAGTTATTGTTGCGTAATTGGATACGAGAATTCAGATAATAATGTTTTTGCTTTCCTAATGATGTAGTAAACACAGTATCAAAGCTAATATTGGCAGTTTGAATAATTTGATAATTGAATAGCTTACGATATGTAGCTTGTACTTTCTTTGCAGAATATACATCGCCGGGTTTTATTTTAATTGCCGAATTAAATGCTGAAGGCAATATATGTTTTTTACTGTTGTAAAGCACGTAATAAGTGTAGTTATTAGTATCTTTCCAAAAATTAATCCTGTGAAATATTGTATCAAACTTGGTAGTATTTGTTGGGTTGAACTCAGGAATTAACGTTACATCATTAATAAAATATCTTCGGTGATTCTCTTCCACAAAACCACCATGCACATCTCTATTTTGTACCTTAACATTATTAATTTCCAATCGTACTTCCATACTATGGCTCATTAAATTACTATCAATTACAAATTGAATGTAATTTCTGTTAAAAAAATAATAGCCATTATTTCTCAAATTTGTCGTAATCCTATCTCTCTCGTCATCAAAAGTATATGCATTATAAATATTTGACTTTTTGATAAGAGATCCCTTAATATTTTTATAAAAAAAGCTACTAAGAAGTGAATCGGATATAACGTAACTAATATTTGTAATTCTGTAAGGTATAGCCGGTTTAATAGTATATCTTACTTTAGCTTCATGATTATGTAAATCAGTCTTATAATTCACCTTAGAATTAAAAAATCCAATATTATTCAGATACCTCGACATTTTATTAGTGGTATGAATTATATTTTTTTCACTATAAAATACAGGATCCTCACCAAAATGGCTGTTAAGCCATGTATTAAATTTTGATTTATTTTTAAGGTATTTATAATGTATCCACAGTTTAGTTCGTATCGAAAGCAGCTTACTGTTAGGTGGAGGCGACAATACTGTTTTTAATTTCGACAGGCTAATCTCGGGGTGCTTTCCATCAATGGTGATCTTGTATTTTTTAATGAGAAATTGATCTTTTTGTAGATTTTTTTTTACTCCACAGCTTGAAATGATAACCATCATAACTATTAGTAGCAACCATATTTTCTTTATTAAAATACTCAATTCTATTCTTTTATAGTTAT
>CAZGWS010000035.1:0-3205 GCA_964528805.1 uncultured Lentimicrobiaceae bacterium
ATTGCAAAGTTGAAACATTAATATATTATTTACTGTACTTTTACATTGATAAATTTACACAAAATAATTAGTAGTAAGAAGTAATTTTTTTACACGTATTTTAATCATATTTTTTATTTATAACGTTTTCAAAGTTGGTTGTTAATAAATTTAAGATGGAAAAATAAATAATACTTTTTGTGAGCTAACTACAGATATTAAAGATATGAAAATAGCGATATTACTATTGAACAAAGGGAGAGGCAGCGGAGAAGTTGCACGCGAACATGTTCGACATTTATTTAAGCAGGGGCATAAAGTTTATTTTTTATATCCAGGTAACGACAATGAAATTGAGGGTGCAGAAAATGTTAATATTAAATTACATACTACAATTATTCCTGTTCATGAATATTTGCCCTCTGCCGGCGATAAACAGCACCAAGTAGCTCGCATGAGCCATGAGGAAATGATGAAATATCTTCCCGACTATGAAAATGCGCTAAATTCAATTGCTGCTGATATTGATATTTTTATTGGGCATCATGCCAATTTAAGTGCAGTTGCTGTACATAATATTGCCGAAAAGTATAATAAACCATATGTGTTGTTTATACATGGAACAGGCATAGAACCTCGCCACCAACATTTGTGGAATGATGATAATTGGCAAATGATTTACAATGCAATTACTAAAGCCAAAGGAATTATTGTAACTACTGATTATGTTAGGGATAAACTTATATTACCTTTAATTGATTTACCTAAAGATCGTTTTTTAGTACTGCCTTGTGGGGTTAACCTTAATGAATTTAAACCCGGAAACTCAGTTGGAATAAGTGATAAATTCAATTTACCGGAAACATATGTTATTTGTCCAGGGGCATTAACTTTATCAAAAGGCCCACAAAATGTTGTTGCAGCTTCCAGCGAGTATAGCAATTTGGCAGCTACTGTATTTATTGGAGCAGGAGAGTTATTGGATGAGCTGAAAGAAAAATTAGGATCAAGTGGTAAATTTCTTGGTTTTGTATCTTCAGAAGATAAAGCAAAGCTAATTGTAGGCGCAACACTTCTTGTAGCTGCTCCTGAGAAGAAAGAGCATTTTGGAATTATTTATGCAGAAGCTCTGGCAGGAGGTACACCTTGCGTTGCATATAATGGTGGAGGCGTTAGCTCGATAGTAACTCCTACTGAGGGAATATTAACAGATAGAAATCCGGTAGCTCTTGGCGAAAAAATAAACTATCTGTTAAAGAACACAGGTCTAAGAAGGCAGATGGCTGCATCATGCCGTAGTAGAGCCGAAAATCTTTTTAATTATGACGAATTGGTCGAAAAACTGGTGGATTGGATGAAAGGATTTTTATAAAATTGCTTAATTAAATCAAGTATTAACGTTTAGTCGCTTTAGCCAATAAACCGGTATTAACAGCAACATGATTACACTTACAATTGCAATACCCATTCCAGGGTCGTAATAATCGGCAACAAAACCAATTGCCGGTGCAAGTATAGCAGCAAAACCCGACTTAGCCTGCGATGTAATAGATAATATTGTTGCCATCGACTCATCTTCTGATATATTAGCAACAAGTCCAATACCTATGGGTTTTCTCAAATTCTCTATTATCATTATCAATATAAACCCTGCCAAGGGTAATGCGTAAAGACCTATAAAAAAGCTAATACCGGTTACTACTCCCGTTAAAATACCAATTGCTAATGTAAGATTCATTGGCTTACCGGGAAACTCGAAAAGCTTAGTAAATCTCCCGGAATATCTTGAGACAATTGCAGTTAGAATATATAGACCGGTATAAATAATTCCTGTTGTAATAGCAATTTTTTTTTCGTTATTTAGATATGCAAAAAAAGGCATGCTTAAAGCAATGTACTTTAAAAGTGGCTGAATGTAATCTTTTACTGCTTTGTAGTAACCTGTATAGATGGTTAGATTTGTTAGTACTCTTAAAAAACTAAAATGCCTAACCGTATGAATTGCAGCAACTATTACTAATACAAATTTTTGCTTTATTTTTTCACCTGAGAGCTGCACTATTTCGCCATCAAGGTATTTGGGGTAAGAGTAAATGAGCACCATATCAGCAAGATACGGGACAATGGATGCAATAAAAATAACATCGTACCTGTTGTAGTAAAAAACAAAAAGTGCTGCTATAAGTGCTGATACTGCTGAACCTGTTTGCGACCACGATCTCGTATGACCGTAATAATCAATCTTTTGATTGCTCCAATTATTTACCTTTAAATATTGAAAAATCATAGCCTTGTGAACACCCGACCTAAACGCATCTGCCAAGGCAAACAGCACCATGGCAATAATGAGCATTATATTATTTTGAGAAAAATAAAATACAAGAAATGACACTATGTAAACGAAAAATGAAATGATAAGAGTTTTCCTCCTACCCAGCGCATCAGATATTACGCCACTTGGTATTTCCATTAGCAATATTGTTACTTCGCGTACTGAATACAGAATACCAATATCCAAAAAACTCATTCCTTTTTCGAGGAAAAACAACACAATAAAAGCATCAAAAAATCGTAAGTTTTTAAAAAATCCATAAAAACAAAATTTGTAATATTGAACATCTTTTTTAAAATGCGATTGCATGTTTTATTTTTTTTCAAAAATAGAAATTATTATTAATCAGAGTTTACGGATTTGAGGTTGTATTGCAATATTGTAATTCTCACCATTTTCTATCTTTGCTGTTTCTATGATTAGAACTACCATTAAATACAGCCGCATTTGGCAGGTTGCCTATCCCATTATTTTGGGTAGTATAGCACAGAACTTAATAATATTTACCGACACAGCTTTCTTGGGCAGGGTTGGTGAAATTGCATTAGGAGCAAGTGCCATTGGCGGATTATTTTATTTAGCAATAATAATGCTTGGACTTGGTTTTGGTACGGGTGCTCAAATTATTATTGCACGGCGATTAGGAGAGGACAAACTGAGTGAAATTGGTGAAATAGTAGTTCATTCCATAATCTTTTTAACATTATTGGCAATTGTTGCATTTGCGATATTAGAATATGGCTCCGTATTTATCCTAAAATACGCAATTAAATCCACTTCAATTTACCTCGGCTCTATACAATTTCTTAAAATACGTGCTTTTGGTATATTTTTCGCATTTATTAACATAACATTCAGATCGTTTTATGTAGGTATTGCAAAAACAAAAGTCAT
>CAZGWS010000035.1:3305-18491 GCA_964528805.1 uncultured Lentimicrobiaceae bacterium
GTATCATTGCCATTGATGGTACAGCAATTTGTATCACTTTCTGTTTGGTTTCTGTTTTTTCTATTTGTTGAAAAAATTGGAGAAATGGCTCTTGCTGTTTCTAACATAATAAGAAGTATTTACGTACTTGTTATGGTTCCCATTTGGGGATTTGCAACTGCAACAAATACATTAGTTAGCTTTTTAATTGGGCAGAAAAGGCACGAAGAAGTGTTTTCACTAATACTTAAAATTGCCACACTATGCTTTATTGGTGTGTTAATTTTAGTGAGTATTGGGTTAACATTTCCGAGGCTTATTTTGGAAATCTATACAAATAACAACAGTTTAATTGAAATGGGCATTCCCACTTTATATGTTGTGAGTGTTGGTGCGCTACTGCTTTCTGTAGGGTTTATATTCCATAGTGCAGTTGCAGGTACCGGAAAAACAAACATTTCACTTATTATTGAAATGACAGTATTAACTTTGTATGTAACTTACACCTATGTTATCATTATTGTTTTCGGGACCAGTGTTACAGGTGCCTGGACTTCAGAAATTATTTATGGTTCATTTTTAAGCCTTCTTTCGTTGATTTATTTAAAATCAAATAAATGGTTAGAGACGGATATTTAAAAGTATTTTTTAATATTGAGAACCTCATATAAATATTTAGTAATATTTTTCTCTTTTCCCGGTTTCCTATAAAAACTTTATTACCTTTATGCACTCAAAACGATGAATTTTAATTTGAAATACCTAACACACATAAATAGCAAATCACAATATATGTTACAAATAGTCCTTACTGTTATTAATAAATTCATCTAAAAAGCCACCCTTGTTAGGCAGTTTCCTGTTTCCCGACCGGGGTGGTGTAAGTAGCTTTGCTACCTACGACATTGCAAAGTTACTAAATAGAGATAAAGGATACAAATAGTAGTTACAGTAACAAAAAACCAACTTAATGAATTAGTATTTTAAATAGAAATACATGTAAAAATATATTATTATTTTTACAGCTATGCTGTTTAGTAGTTTAACCAATAATTTAGATGCACAACAAATATATGGGAAATGGAAATGAAAATTTTATGCATTTTGTAAACATGGGTACCCAGTATGTTACACTGAAATTCAATACTAACGACCCTGCATACATGATACCCGATACCAATAAAATTACTGATTACGTTCAGCTTAGCAGTGACAAAGTTGAGCAAAATCAATGCCCTGACCATAGTGGTGGTGGTGGTGGTACAATCAAAATGACATCTGCAGCAAGAACCAATAAAGAAACTGAGTTTGCAAACAATCTATCTGACTATAATTCAGTGCTTGCATTATACGACTTACTTAAAGATGGTGGAAATACTACATCAGAGCTGTTGGATATTGAAACAGCAACACCTGATGATATGTGGACATTGCGTGCTCAACTACTTGGCGATTCGCCACACTTATCGCAAGAAGTATTAATGAATATGAGCGACCGTACGGATGTTTTTCCTGATGATGTATTATTCGATATCTTGTCAGCAAACCCTGACGAATTAAAAGAAGATACTTTAATAAGTTATCTTGAAAACAAGGAAGACCCCCTACCTGCATATATGATAAATATACTGGAGCAACTTGCATACACTAATTCAACTTATAAAACCATATTAATTAATGATATGACTTATTACTATGGCAAAAAAATGCAGGCAGCAAAAGATATTATTCATAGCATTCTTTTCGATTCAATTGTTGATCAAAACGATTACCGCAATTGGCTTGATAATATGGAGAGTATTGAAGCTGACAAACAAATTATAGCGTCATACTTATCAGTAAATGATACCGTAAATGCATTATCGCTTTTAAATTTAATCCCTCAGTTGTATAATTTGGAGGGGGATGCACTAAGCGAGTTTGACGATTACAAAGATTTGTTATTAATTCAATTAGCATGGAAAAACCAGGGGAAAACAATATTTAATTTGGATAGTACGGATATACTAACATTGGAATATTATGCTGATAATACAATGGGTGATGCCTCACATTCAGCAAAAAACATTCTTTCGTTTGCTTATAACCACTTTTACTGCGATTGTCTTAATAGTAATGATAGTGCTTATTATAAAACAAGTAGTTCTCCGGTTAATCCGGTTTATATAAATTCTATGATAAGTATAACAGTAACACCTAATCCGGTCAGTACGTGGGCAGCTTTTAACTATAAACTTGTAAATAATGAATCGACAGGCAATATTCGTATTGCTGATATTTCAGGAAAAGAAATATCAATGTTTAAAATCACAGGAAAACAAGGGCAGCAAATATGGGATACTAGAAGAATTAAACCGGGTGTGTATATTTATACATTAACTTCATCAGGTTATTCTGTTTCAGGTAAATTGGTTATTAAATAATTATTAACTTTGGCAAGTGAGGCATTGCCTCACTTGCCTACTATTGTATATTATTATGAAATATAGAAAGTTATACATTTTTGTTTTATTAATACTGATATTTTCAAATTCGTTCTCACAGGTAATGGATATAACCTGGCAACAATGTTTTGTTCCTGAAAATTATGGAGCAGATTCATATTGCATAGATAAATTTAATAATGGATTCCTAATCGGGATACAAGTAACCCAAGGGATGCAAGGAGTATCTAATTATCATGGTGGTACTGATGCATGGTTTGTTTGTGTTGACAGCTTAGGAAACATGCTATGGGAAAGATGTTATGGAGGTAGCGGAGGGGATGTTCCTATAAAAATTGTAAATATTGATGCAGAATTCAGTTATTTAATATGCGCAACTACTTCTACAGATGGGGATGTGCTTTGCCAAACCAATAGAGGAGGCGATGTGTGGGTTGTAAAAATTGATACAGCAGGTAATATTATTTGGGAAAACTGTTATGGTGGACCCGGTTATGATGAACCGCGCGATGCAATACTTACACCTGATGGCGGTTTGTTGATTATGAGTCGGATATTTGCTAAAGGGGGCAATATAAGCAATTTTTATGGCTTGCCCGATAACTGGGTTTGCAAATTAGATAGTATTGGTAATATTGAATGGGAAACCACCATTGGAAGTCCAGGGATGGACAATGGTCTTAGATTATTACGTACATCAGGTTCAACATATTTAGCTCTTTGCTCTGTAAACGCTAATGGTGGTATGTCGGAATGTGAGTTGACGGGTGCGCCATATTACAGCCTTGATTTATGGCTTGTGGAGATTGATATGGATGGTAATATATTACGTCAGGATTGCTATGGCGGGTCGGAATGGGAACTAGGACGTGATATTGTTGAAACAAGTGATGGCTTCGTTATATTAGCATCAACTGACTCACCAGAGATGGGTGTACATAATGAAAAAACAGATTTCTGGTTATTAAAAA
The DNA here is from genome assembly GCA_964528805.1 of uncultured Lentimicrobiaceae bacterium. Taxonomy (GTDB): domain Bacteria; phylum Bacteroidota; class Bacteroidia; order Bacteroidales; family F082. The sequence continues at coordinate 6,700 of CAZGWS010000035.1, forward strand.
TAAACAAAAACAGAGAAATAATGTGGCAAAATAGCTTAGGAGGCACAGCTTGGGATTTCCCTGATTATATTACAAAAACTCAAGATAATGGGTTTATACTATTTGGTGCAACAAGTTCACATGATAAAGATGTTAGTGGCAACCATTCGGTATCAACAGCGAGTTTTGATATTTGGATGGTTAAAACAGATTCTACAGGAGAGTTGTTATGGCAGCAATGTATTGGTAGTGCAGGAAGTGAATACTTCTTGGGGCGTTTTTGCGTTGCAAAAAAAAGTGATTATAATTTTGTGTTAGCTCCAATTACAGGTTATGGTCCCGGTTTTGGTTGTTCTGCAGCAAACCCTGAACATCCGTATAGTAATGTTACCATCAATATAAAAGACTGCTCCCACTACCAACCCACAACACCACAAAAACCAACCGGGCAAGATTTCCTTTGCGTAAATACCGATAGCATAACACAGTACACAACCCAACCGGCAAATGGTGCATGGTATTATGAGTGGAAATTACTACCTGAAAATTCAGGCACAATAACACAAAATAACGTAACAGCTCAAATACAATGGAACCCCACCTACGAAGGATCTGCTATAATTAAAGTACGATCATCAAATGATTGTGGAACAAGTGAGTGGAGTGATAGCTTGACTGTACAAACTTATATGTGCTTGGGGAGTGAGGAGTATAATGATAGTAGGTCTATTTTTAACATATATCCTAATCCGGTAAGCAATAAACTATCTGTAAGTTATTACAACCAAATAAGTAATAAGTCTGTAACAATTGAAATTTTGAATATGTATGGTACTATTGTAATTAAGCAAGATATGCCTAAAGAGCAGCATACCTTAGATATTGATGTTACAAAGCTGTTGAAAAGCTTGTACCTTATAAGAGCTGTCGAAAATGGGGTGGTTGTTGGTGTGAAGAAATTGGTTGTAGAATAGTTAGGAACTGTCTCGGCAACCGGAATAACAGTTTTATTACTAATACTATTTCCTGTTTATAACCAATCCAAAACAAAAAACAATTAGTAGCTAATTCTGGTTTGTCTTACTTGTTAGAGGTGGAAACACAATTATGCATATATCTAATTTTATTAATTTGAAATTTCTGCCTGGTTACACCAATTATAATTCCATATTACCGATAAATAAATTGAATTATTTTTTTCTTTATTTAGGCAGAAAATATATTAATAGCAAAAGCTATCGAAATATTTTTTAACGAAAAGAAAGAGAAAAAGAAACGATTTATATCAATAATTAGGGACTTTAGTTGGTATTAGTTGTAAAACAATTATATTTACAGCCTATACTAAATTAAGTTTTAAGTTATGATGTATGCCAAGAAAAATAAAAAACTTCTTATAATAATATCATCAGTAATTGTCGCAATTGTACTATTGATGCTGGTAGCTCAGCTTATTATTGGCAGTATTTTAGAGAGAAAACTAAACAACTCTTTGTCGAAAAAAGAAAACAGATATTACAAAACAGAAGTAGGTAATGTGAAGTTTAACTTATTTACAATGACGCTAATACTAAAAGACTTAAAAGTGATACCTGACAGTGCACTGTTGGCAGAAGTAAAATCGCCAACATCAGATAAAAACAGCGCATTTAACATAGACATACCGGTAATTAGAATTCGTAACATAGGTCTATTTAACCTGATAATAAATAAGCAAATTAACATAAGTAAATTTTTAATTAAGGATGCCGATATACGTATTTATAGTTTGCAGCAAGAAAAGCATTATTCAGGAAGTAAAGTAACAGAAAGACCAAAAGTCTTTGACATTGACAGTATTGTGTTACCCGGCATAAGTGGCGTTAATATTAATAAAATTGTTCTTGCCTCTTTTAGCACCGAAATAATTAATATCCTTAATAAGGACACAATTATATCGGCAAACAATCTGGACTTGACTTTTAATAATATTGAGTTAATCAAAAACGAAACTACTCCCACAAGTTTTAAGCTGGTATTAAAAAATGCTAATGTAAAGATGTTTGATGAACGATTTAACCTACCCGGTGGAAAATATTATCTTTCGAGTAGCGATATTAGCTTTAACACGGTTAAAAAAGTACTTTACTTAAAGAAACTTATTATTAAACCTCGCTTTAGCCAAAGTAAAATGGTTGCTATGAGTAAATTTAATAATGAAATATATAATTGCGAAATTGCGAGTTTAGAAGTGCATTCCTTTAACATGTCAAAAATTATTAACAGTAGCGAGTTTATTGTATCAAAAATTATTGTTGACACAATGAATTTGAGCATTTTTAAAGATAAACGCCTTCCGTTTGATACACTAAAACGCCCAAAATTGCCAATGCAGCAACTGCGTTCGCTTAATCAAGATTTGAATATCGACAGCATATTTATAAACAATAGCAAGTTAGTTTATGCCGAGCGGCATGCTTCAATGAAGCAACTCATGGAGGTTACTCTTAGCAATTTGAATGTTAAAATAGCCAATGTTACTTCAGTACTTGACAGTATGATAAAGGGTCGAGTGCTAACAATAAAGCTTCGAGCAAATCTTCAAAAATCAATCCCGATGGGAATAAATATATATATGCCATTAGTAAGTATTGCCGATACATTTTCGTTTAATGGATGGTTGGGAAAAGGTAATATGAAACTGTTTAATAACATATTACTACCTGCTATCAGAATTAAATTTAATGATGGGTATCTTAATGGCGTTAAATTTACTGCAAACGCAAACAGTAAATATGCTATTGGAAAAATGACTATGCTTTATCGTGATCTCGATGGAGAGGTTGCGCAAAAAAATCCTGAAAAATCAAATAAGTTCTTGTCGTGGGTTGCAAATGCTGCAATGATTAAAAACAATCCAATACCAAATAAGGAAAAGCGAATTGTACCAATGTATTTTAATAGAGTGATATACAAGGGATTAGGTAATTACTTATGGAAGACCGTACAAAGTGGCATAACTGCTACCATTATCCCAACAATGGAAAACAAGGTTCAGAGACAAATAGTTAAAAAGCTGGGTATTGATAAAAAAACAAGTAAAAAAGCTCAGAGGACTCAGAAACGAAATAACCGTAAAAACAGGAAAAAGAAGTAATACGTTAAATCCCCGCAAACGCACCATAATTTGTCCCTATGAACGAAGTCTAAGCAGTAAAGAACCTCACAATTTATCACTAACAATCCCTTTATTCTATCTCTTAAATTTCCTTTCAGAATATTGCCCTAAGTAATAAAACGCCAAGATAGGTATAAATGTAAACTTTGATAACTTCTCGAATAAACCTAACTGATTTATTATTAGTAACATAATAGCAATTGCCAGTATCACAATGATGTCAAAGGTTCTTCTTTTCATTTTAAAATAATATTATCTGAAACCCATTTCACACTACATTAATTAGTACTTCTAAGAAACCCTTAAAGATAAGGCTTTCGAGGTTTTTGAATTCAAGGAGTTTACGAATTGTAAATTACTGATTCAAAAAACGAGAGTAACGTAGTATTTAGCGTTTTCCAAGAAATACTAATTATAGTAGAATTTATTTGGTGCCCTGGTATAAAGTGGCAACATCCAGCCTATTTTTAAGCCAATAAAATAGTCAATATACTTACCATTATCTTTTTTCATAGTGCTAAAATCCCAATTACGCAAACTGTGTGTAAAAGCCTGATGAAACTCAACACCACCATAAAAATTAGTAAGCTTCGAGTTACTCATAAAAAACCACCCAATAAACTCATTCAATGTTATACCTCCCGAAAGCATATCGTAACCAAGAGCGTAATCGCCCGAAATTTGTGGCGCCGTACGATGCTGATTATCAATCTTCATGCGGTGCAGAGTGTATCCAAAACCGGCAGTAACCATAAGTCCTGAATTAGGATTTGGATTTAACACAGGTAAAATTTTACCAAAACTTACGTTAATATTGTAACCTCTTTCGTAAAGTGCATAAAGTGCATAAGTTCCATTTCCGTCAATAATAAAACCTTCTTTTGTTTCTACCATCCATAAAATCGAATCGGCATTTTTTATGTCATTACCAAAAATAAAATTTGCATCAAGCGTAAAAGTAAAATTCTTCGATGTTTTATATGTAACACCTGTGCCAATAGTTGAGTTATCACCATAACGTTTAGCAATATCGCCACCTGTAAATTGGTATGAATAAGAAAAATGCGGAATGAATGCTGTTATCACTGAGTCATTCACGTTTATCTGGGCTACCGCAGAAACAGCCGATAATATTGCGGCAATCATCATCAATAACTTACTTCTCATATTCACAATATTTTTCTTTTTGCACAAAGATACTGTAAATAATCTAACGCTATTAATTCATAACGCTACTATTTGCAGCCGAAATTAAAACAATTCTACACATCTTTATTGTAACTTAAGTATATTTGCAACCTGTTTTTATTAATGCCTCTTTGTATGGCAACTTGTTTAAGCAACAAATTACAATTAATGCAGTACGCTTATAAAAATTATATTATTATTTTGTAATAAACAGATAAACAAATTATTGCCCTTTTGCAATAAATCAAAATTAATTAAGTATTATTATTATCAAGTTAAAAAATTGAGTAATATTTTCATTGAAACATTATAACGTATAGTAACCATAACACAAAACAAATGAAATATAACATGGTTGACCTCGTAGGTCAGTATAAAAAGATTAAACCCGAAGTTGACAGTGCCGTAATTGAGGTGATGAATGATGCCACATTTATAAACGGACCGGCTGTTAAGGAATTTCAGAATAACCTTGAAAAATACCTTGATGTGAAGCATGTAATCCCATGCGCCAATGGCACCGATGCCTTGCTGGTTGCCCTAATGGCTCTTAATTTACAGCCCGGTGACGAAATCATTACCACATCTTTTACTTTTATTGCAACGGCAGAAGTTATTGCACTACTTAGGTTAACGCCCGTGCTTGTTGATGTATTGCCCGACACTTATAACATCGACCCACAGGCGATTGAGAAGGCAATTACACCAAAAACAAAAGCAATTATTCCCGTACATTTATTCGGACAAAGTGCTGATATACATACGATAAAGCAGATTGCCAAAAAGCATAATCTTTATATTATTGAAGATACAGCGCAAGCAATAGGAGCCGATTATACATGCCCTAAAAGTGGAAACACCAAAAAAATTGGTACATTTGGTCATATAGGTTGTACGTCATTTTTCCCATCAAAAAATCTTGGTGCATTTGGCGATGGCGGTGCAATTTTCACCAACGATGACGACCTCGCAAAGAAAATGAGAGTCATTGTAAATCATGGCATGGCTGTTAGGTATTACCATGATGAGATTGGCGTTAACTCACGCCTCGACAGCATTCAGGCTGCCATATTAAATATAAAACTTAAGTATCTCGATGAGTACACAAAAGCCCGCCGGCAAGCAGGTGAATATTACAATAATGCGTTTGCAAATCACCCAAAAATAACGCCGCCGGCAACCGCAAATTTCACAACACACGTTTACCATCAGTACACTTTGGTTTTGCACAATGTTGATCGCGATGGACTTATGAAACATCTCGCTAACAAGGGTATAGCTTCGGCAGTGTATTATCCGGTGCCATTGCATTTGCAAAAAGCATATGTCGATCCGCGCTATAAAAAAGGTGATTTTCCGGTTACCGAAATGTTGAGCAAGTCGGTTATTTCGCTGCCAATTCATACCGAACTAACTGCCGAAATTCAGAAAATAATTACCGATGCTGTTTTGGAATTTGTTGACAAGTAGTTTTTTAATTTGGGTGGCCGGGCGTGCTTTCCGCTTGTAGTTGTTTCATGCCGGCAGTTATTTTATAATTAATCCGCTGGCTTCCGCTGTCAGCCTGCGTTTAACAACAAACTAATCTGCCGCCACTTCAACAAGCTACCGCTGCAATCACTGCCACAAATGCCATCATCGTATGATTAATATATAATAACATGGAACATAATTATTTCGCACACGAAACCGCAATTGTTGATGATAATTGTAACATTGCGGCAGGGACAAAAATTTGGCATTTTTCGCATATAATGAGTGGATGCACACTCGGTAAAAACTGCAATATCGGTCAAAATGTAGTTGTATCTCCTGATGTTGTATTGGGTAATAATGTAAAGGTTCAAAACAATGTGTCAATTTATACAGGGGTAATCTGCCAGGATGATGTGTTTTTAGGTCCTTCGATGGTTTTTACAAATGTTACAAACCCGCGCAGTGGCGTAAACCGGCGAGGGCAATACACCAAAACACTGGTAAAAAAAGGAACCAGCATAGGTGCAAATGCCACTATTGTATGTGGGCATGATATTGGAGAATTCGCCTTTATTGGTGCCGGTGCTGTTGTAACAAAAGAAGTACCTGCATATGCTTTGGTAGTTGGTAATCCTGCTCGCCATGTTGGTTGGATGAGCGAATATGGACATCGCCTAAACTTCAACGAAAATGGTATAGCCACCTGCCCCGAAAGCAACGAAAAGTATCAACTTAAAAATAACGTAGTTAGCAAGTTATAACAACTGATAATGTACTAAAATATATTAGATTGCCTTGGTAGAGTACGGCAGGGATAGAAGCGGTAGATTGTTGAAATACCTGTGTAGTTACTGTAAGTTGGCGGATGCTGACGTGAGGAAGCACACGCACAACATACAGTAACACACAAGGTATAAAACAACTACAAGCGGAAAGCCCGTTAAGCCGCCATAAAAAAATAAAACTAACAATTATAGTAGATTAAATATATTTGCAGTAACAAACAATCTGCCCAATGCTCGTAAAAACAAAAGGTATAGTTATTAAGCAAACTAAATTCTCCGATTCGGGGGTTATTATCAAGATTTTTACCGAAAAACTTGGTGTGCAATCGTTTTTTGTAAGAGGGCTGGGCAGTCGGAAATCGAAAAGTAAAACAGCTATATTCCAGCCACTTACAATAATTGACATGGTAGTTTCGTACTCCGAAAATAAGTCGTTGCATAGCATTAAAGAGGTTGTTGTTTCGTATGCCTATCATAGTGCAACAACAAGCATGATTAAGCGTACTTTACTTTTTTTTGTTAACGAATTACTGCACAAATCACTTAAGGAAGAGACCGAAAACCACAAGCTTTTTAAGTGGATTAGTGATGCACTTATTTGGCTTGATTTGACCAACACCAGCATTGTTGATTTCCACCTGATATTTATGATGCAACTAACTATTTTTCTGGGATTTTACCCTAAGAATGGGAGACGTAGCAGTAATACTGTTTTTGACATGCAGGAGGGTCAATTTTGCACTTACGTGCCAGCACACCTTTATTACGTTACGGGCGAAATTGCTGATTTACTCAGCATAATTCAGTTTACAACATTTGAGGACTCGGCAAACCTTAATTTGAATAATAAAACCAGGAAACTGGTGCTGGAAACTCTAATTACATATTATAAAATTCACATGCCATCATTTGGTGATTTCAAGTCGCTCGAAGTGTTATCAGTTGTGTTGCAATAAAATAGCTTGATTTATTGTGAATATATTGAGTGAGTACCGCAATAAATTTTCTACTCCTGTAACACATGTTACTTTGTTATATGTTTTTTAGTAAATTTGGCACACGAAAACAAGTATGCACCGGCGCAAAAAAAATCGCCAAGAATAAAAAAAAATATAATATGAATTACCCAAAAAAAGTAGTAATTGGCGACATAACTGTTAGAGACGGTTTTCAGCATGAGGAGATATTTGTACCTACCGAGGCTAAGTTGTGGGTGCTGGAAGAGATGATTTTATCAGGATTAAAACATTTGGAAGTTACCAATTTCGGTAATCCGCATGGTATGCCACAGTTTAAAGATGCTGACGTATTGTTTAAGAAAATAAGGAACAGCAAAAAGGTAGGTCAACTACTTGATGATGTGAGCCTAACGGCAGTAACTATTCGCGAACGTGCCATTGAGAGGGCAATACAGGCGAAAAAAGAAGGCTGGGGTCCCGATAGGATACTGATGATGGTATCTACAAGTGAGTCGCATCAAAAGCAAAACTCAGGACTTACCCTCGCCGAATATTGGAAAATGGCAGAAGAATGGATTCCGAAAGCAAATGATGTGGGCATAAAGGTAAATGGTACTGTAAGTACAATATGGGGCTGCCCCATAGAAGGACCAACAAAACTAAGCGATGCCGTTGCTTTTACAAAAAGGTGGTTCGACATTGGAGCAAACGACGTTGAACATGCTGACCACGACGGAAGCGCATCACCCGACCGTGTTTACAAATATTTCTCGATGCTGCAAGACAGCGTCGGACTTACCAATAAGCAGATAGTTCATTTCCACACTACACGCGGCTGGGGACTCGCCAATATACTGGCAGCCTTGCAGGCAGGCATGACTAACTATGAAGCTACCCTTGGTGGTATAGGCGGACAACCTGCAAACTTTATCGACAGAGTTCCTGTTTCGGGTACCGGAGAATATTATTACAAAGATGCCGAATCGGTGGGATTAGTGCCGCTCGAAGATGTAATTGTAATGATGGATGAAATGAATATTGACACCGGTCTTGATATTGATCGCGTACTCGAAACCGGCAAAATAGTAGAAAAAATACTGGGACGAAGTCTCAGATCCGAAGCAATTAACCAGGGCAGGATACCTAAAGAACTTTCAGGGAGAAAGTAACACACAACGTTTATCTTCTTACAGTACTCAAATTCAGCAACATACGACTATTACTAACACGTTGTTGTTATTAAAAGCGCAATTATCTTATGTAATTATTTGGAGTAAAATTATAAATAGAAAGTTTTTTTTCATACTTCAATTTTCATTTGTACATTTGCACCGATTTTTAAAAAATAATAGATTAATAATGGCAGCAATTGGAAGTATTAGAAAACACTCAACTTTTCTTGTTATAGTAATAGGTGTTGCGTTAGCAGCATTTGTATTAGGCGATTTTGTTAAAAACAGAAGAGGTTCGCGAGATGTAAATGTGGGTATTGTTGAAGGAGAGGACGTTACAATAATGGACTTTAACGCAGAAGCGGAGAAGAATATTGACGCACAAATGCAACAACAGAAAAAAGATAAATTATCTTCGGATGAGACTTTCTCTGTAAAAGAGCAAACGTGGAATGATATCGTTCATCGTATTATAATGGATAATGAGTATGACCAAATTGGCTTAGCTGTTACCCCTGATGAACTCTTTGACCTTGTTCAGGGCTCCCACCCGCATCCTTTAATTAAGAAATATTTTACAAATCCTGATACAAAAAAGTATGACAGGGATTTAGTTATTAAATATTTGAAAAATTTGGAATCGATGCCTGAAGAAGCTCAACAACAGTGGTTTAGATTTGAAAAGTATATTAAAGACGACAGACTTAGAACTAAATTTAATACTCTTATCTCAAAAGGATATTACGTTCCTAAAGATATGGCTAAAATAGCTTACAATGAGAAAAATGATAAAGCGGAAATTAATTATGTAGCAGCAAAATATGTGGATATAAAAGATAGCCTTTTTAACCCAACAGAAGCTGATTACAGTTCATATTATAATTCGCATAAAGAGCATTACAAGCAAAAACCATCGAGAGATATTGAATATGTAATATTTAATATTACACCGTCGGCAAGAGATATTGAAAAAGCAAGAAAAGAAATGGATCAAATTGCTACTGAATTTGCTCGAACTGTTGACGTGGTTAGATTTGTAAATGTAAACTCTGATAAACCTTACGACAGTAGCTGGTTTGCTCAAGGTAAATTACCCGTTCAAATCGACTCGTTAATGTTTAACAGTAAGGTTGGTACAGTTAGCAGTCCTTATCTTTCTAACGGCGAATTTCATGTTGCTCGACTGGTTCAAATTGGACAACGCCCCGACTCAATGAAAGCTTCACACATACTTATCGCATACAAAGGGTCTTATAATGCTCGTGAAGGTGTTGTTCGTACCAAAGAGCAGGCTAAGACATTGGCAGACAGTCTTTTGAAAGTAATTAGCCACCACCCCTCTAAAATGGTAACCTTGGCTAAAGAGTTTTCAAACGATCCTTCAGTAAAACAAAATAATAGTGATTTGGGTTGGTTTGCTGACGGTCAAATGGTACCCGCCTTTAACAAAGCTGTTTATGATACAAAAATTAATAAGTTTACTATAGCCGAAACACCCTTTGGATATCATATTATTAAAGTAACTGGCAAAAAAGATTTAGTTAAAAAGGTTAAAGTAGCGATGGTAGATGTTGAAATACTTGCCAGCGATAATACATATCAAAAGGTTTATGCAAAAGCCAGTAAAATTGCTACTGAAAGTAATAACGAAGAAGGATTTAATAAAGCTGTTGCCGCACAGAAATTAAATAAACGTACTATGCCTGTTATTCGTGAAATGAGTAACTATATTGCGGGACTTAAAAATCCACGTCAAATTGTACGTTGGGCATTTAAAGATGGTGTTGATGTTGGACAAATTTCACCTGTATTTGACCTTGAAGATATGTTCGTTGTGGCTGTATTGACAGGTAAAAAAGAGGCCGGATATCCTACCTTAGATCAAATTAAGGAACAGATTAAATTAAATGTTTACAAAGAGCTAAAAGGTAAATATCTTGCTGATAAGATGAAGCCTTTTAATGGTGACATAGCAAAAATAAAGTCTAATATGAATGTTGTTGAAAAACAGGTAAACCCACTGTTCTTCGCTTCAAGAAACTTACCTGGCTTTACAATTGAAGATGAGGTTATAGGAACAGTATTTGGCATGAAAGATGGTGCTGTATCGCAACCAATTGTTGGTAATGCCGGTGTGTTTGTTGTTAAAGTTAACAGCTTGGTTGATGCAGGTAATATTTCCGATTACTCCAAAACAATTGCTGATACTGAGAATAATTTTACTAAAAGAGTCGGACAGGATATCCCTTATAACGCTCTAAAAGAATCACTTGATATTGTTGATAACAGAATATCCTTTTATTAGGATAACGTTTCAGTTAAATTCAAAATATCCGCCCATGTTGCTTTTTGCAGTATGGGCGTTTTTGTTTCTATTTTTTGCAAGAAATATTGTAATTTTAACTTTTATAATTACACTCTTATTAAAATGAATAAACTGAGAATAATAATAATTTTATTATCGGGCATACTACTCTTCTCTAACTGTAAGAAAAAAGAAACTACATCGTCGCCATGTATTGATTGCAGTATAGGTGTATGGGTTGGCAGTTTTGAGGGAACCGGCAACTACTATCAGGAGTTAGATAGTAGTTCGGTGATGGATGTGCCAACCACTATTACAATTGATAGCCTATCGGAAACAATGCTAAAAATAGATGTTGTTGGCGACAAGCTCTTCTCGTCGTCCACAATAGTAAGTAAAACTAATACCGATAACTTTATTGAAGTAGCAGGCTCAAGCAGCTCTTTAAGTTTAACACTTTCTCAGAAAGATGGGAGTTACAGACTATCGGGGACTTCAAAAATATATCATTATCAGGCAGATACTTTATTAGTAATTGATTATTCCTTATCCTTTGATGCTTTAAAACTTCTTAAATAGGGCTTTAAAAAGTTCGGAAGTGCGTTAGAGTTGGAGCTTGTGAATTGTAGATGTATAGAAATACTTCAATATGAACAAGTTTCAAAGATGAAATGCTTCCGGACAGCCAAAAATATTAAATTTTGATATGGATAAATGTAAGCCTTTTATACAGTTCAATAGACATTCCTTGCACTTTTAACAAGAATAATA
>CAZGWS010000036.1:0-5110 GCA_964528805.1 uncultured Lentimicrobiaceae bacterium
AATATACTGAAAATAAAGAAGAAGGTATTATAATAGATATTGTCTGGAAGCGCATAAAAGAGAGAGAAAAGCCAAAAGGAGAATATTTTTGAGATATACAAAAACTGCTGTGAAAGAAGGTGATATTTGGTAGGACTACAACCTTACAAGAGATGTAGAAGCCGTATTTAGATGTTTAAAAACCGACTTAGATATAAGACCAATATATCACTAAATTGATGAATTTATTGAACCACATATTTGGCTCGGTATTATAGCTTATCAGATTATTAATTACATCAGAAATGTATTGAATGAGAGTAATATAAATTACATTTGGACCACAATAATGCGGGAAATGGAATCAATGCAATCCTCAATAGTTAGTGTAAACAACAATAATAATGAAAAGATATATATAAAACAATGCACAAGACCAACTGCCGCTCAAACAAAAACTACATGTAAAAGAACAAAGCTGTTGATTAACGAATTTATACTACTTTTGAAAGATAATATTGAGATATGATTTACATAACGCGCAGGGAGCGATTTAACGCTGCACACCGTTTATTTAGGGCTGATTACAGCGACGAGGAGAATACGAAAGTATTTGGAAAGTGCTCAAACCCAAATTGGCACGGGCATAATTATGAACTTTTTGTAACGGTGAAAGGGAATATTGACAAGGAGACCGGTTTCTTAGTTAACTTAAAAATACTCAGCAATATTATAAGAGAGCAGGTAATTAATAAACTTGACCATAAGAATATAAATATTGAGGTAGATTTTATGCATGGCAAACTGGCTTCAACGGAAAATTTGGCAGTTGGAATATGGAACGAGCTAAAAAAGCATATTGATGCTTTATCTATTGAACTTCAAAGCGTTAAGGTTACAGAATCGGAAAACAATTTTGTTGAGTATTTTGGTGAGCAGTAATTTTATGTAATTAGTGCCACAATATATTAGTGGCACTTTTTTTGAGTTATAATATTTGAAATAATAATTAGATGGAAAAACCGGAGGGGATAATAGGATACGAGAAAATTGAGAGATTTAACGCAGATAAACTGGAAAAGCTTCAGTATCATTACAAAGAGATATTGGGTTTGATTGGCGAAGATGTTAACAGGGAAGGGTTGATTAAAACGCCAGAGAGAGTCGCTAAATCACTTCAGTTTTTTACACAGGGCTACGACCATAACCCCGAGGAGATATTGTTATCGGCAAAGTTTAAGGAAGATTACAGACAGATGGTTATCGTGAAAGACATTGAGATATTTTCGCTTTGCGAGCATCATATGATACCGTTTGTTGGTAAGGCGCATGTAGCATATATTCCTAATGGATATATTACGGGGCTCAGCAAGATTGCCAGGGTTGTGGAAGCATTTGCACGACGACTTCAAGTGCAGGAAAGACTGACAACGCAGATAAAAGATGCTATTCAGAATACTCTAAACCCATTAGGCGTTGCAGTTGTTATTGAGGCCAGGCATTTGTGTATGGCGATGCGGGGGGTGCAGAAACAGCATTCGGTTACAACAACTTCTGATTTTACGGGAGCCTTTGAGCGAGCTGAAACAAGAGCTGAATTTATTAACCTTATTTCTTCGGGTCTATCGTAGTAATTAAAAAGTAATTTCCTCACGGTAACACCATCAATTATTTCAACATTAATTAACAATATAGTTTGGAGTTAAAAGCTACTTTTTTGTACACTACAAAATATATGAAGAAAGTAATCGTTAAGAGTAAATAATTGAAATATGAATATTACAAATAGCAGAATAAATTTTACCGGAACAGACGAGTCATTACCGGTTTCTAAAACATTTCTCTCGGGAGTTTTTATGTGGATGGGGATAGCCCTATCCATAACAGCTTTAGTATCATGGCTTTTTGCTTCAGATGCGAACATTATGAGTACACTTGTCAGTACTGATTCCAGTACTGGAGCTGTAAGCATGAACATGCTTGGGTGGATTGTAATGCTGGCTCCTTTTGGGTTAGTGTTGTGGATGTCGATGGGATTTCAAAAATTGAGTGCATCAACACTTTTATTGATATTTGTTGCATATTCGGCATTAATGGGTATGAGTTTAAGCTTTATTTTTTTAATGTACACTCTGCCTTCGATAGCGAAAACATTTGTGATTACAGCCGGTATGTTTGGGTTTATGGGTATATTGGGTTATACAACCAAAACCGATTTAACAAAGTTTGGAAGCATAATGTACATGGGACTTGTGGGCTTAATAATTGCTATGGTTGTTAATATGTTTATGCATAGCGACACCATGGAATACATAATTAGCTTTGTTGGAGTATTAGTATTTACAGGGTTAACAGCCTATGATGTTCAAAAGCTAAAGCGTATAGGGGCAAGTGTTGCAATGGGTACGGAGGAGGCTCGTAAAGTTACAATTATGGGTGCGTTAACACTTTATTTAGACTTTATCAATTTATTTCTATTTTTGCTGCGTTTTTTTGGAAACAGAAAGTAACTAAAAATTATTAACCAAATATATATTATATGAACGCATATGTTTTTCCCGGTCAGGGAGCACAATATGTAGGCATGGGTAAAGATCTTTACGAGAGCTCGCCCAAGGCTAAGGAAATGTTTAACAAGGCAAACAGTATATTAAAGTTTAATATTACTGATGTCATGTTTAACGGCACAGAGGAAGACCTACGCCAAACTAAAGTTACACAACCTGCTATTTTTATTCATTCTGTTGTTCTCGCCAAAGTTATGGGTGATGATTTTAAGCCTGATATGGTTGCCGGTCATTCGTTAGGAGAATTCTCGGCACTTGTCGCCAATGGAACAATTTCGTTTGAAGATGGATTAAAACTTGTTGCCAAACGTGCCAATGCAATGCAAAAAGCTTGTGAAATTCAACCTTCAACTATGGCTGCTATTATTGGCCTGGCTGATAATGTGGTCACAAGCATTTGTGAAAACATTGATGAAGTTGTAGTTCCGGCAAATTATAATAGTCCGGGTCAGTTAGTTATTTCGGGGTCTATTGAAGGCGTTAATCTTGCAATGGAGAAATGTAAAGAGGCAGGTGCAAAACGTGCTTTACCATTAAAAGTAGGTGGTGCTTTCCACTCGCCTCTTATGGAGCCTGCACGTAGCGAACTCGCCGAAGCTATTAAATCGATTAAATTTAGTAGTGGTATGTGTCCGATATACCAAAATGTTACGGGACAGTCAGTTAATGATGCTGAAATAATAAAAGAAAACCTAATTGCGCAATTAACTTCGCCGGTGCGTTGGACTAAAATAATGCAGAATATGATAGCGGATGGAGCCAATAACATTACAGAAGTAGGTCCGGGGAAAATATTACAGGGTCTTTTTAAAAAAGTTGACAGAAAGATACAAACTCAAAGTGCTACAGTTTAGTATCTTGGCAACAAGTTTTAAAAACAAAGCAGATGTATGAAATATTGAAACAGAATAAGCAAAATGCAATAGCTTTTTACAAAATGGCTTACGAAGGAAATCCGAAAAGAGCTGTTGATTTATATGTTGGGTCTGAATACGTTCAGCATAATCCGTTGGTTGGAGATGGAGTTCAACCATTTATTGATTACTTTGATAGAATGGCTAAAGAATTTCCGAACAAATCTATTGAGTTTGTACGAGCAATTGCAGAAGGGGAATTAGTTGCTCTGCACACATATCAGATTTGGCCTGACAACATTGAATATGTAACAATGGATTTTTTCAGATTTGATAATAATGGGAAAATAGTAGAGCACTGGGATTCAATGCAGGAGATCCCAAAAGCATCAGCTCATAAAAATACAATGTATTAAAATAATAGCTGAGATAGTAGTAGATTAAATGGTTATAACTCTCTTCAGCTTCTTCGTAAATTAAAAGTTTGGAGCTCCACAATCGGCTACTATTCTTATGTTAACCGATACCGACTCATAATAACGAAAAATGAGGGTAGTGTTTTCAAATAAATTATCTTCTGATCCAATTTTTATTTTGGGTCTTGTTGCATATTATTTTCTATTATTAAGCTGTCTATACCACCGGCGTCAAGCCCGTTACCAGCAAAAATAAGTGTAGTGTCTTCAAATAAATAGTCTTCAAATCCTATTCTAGTTTTGAGTGGAGGTCTTGCAACTATTTCTCGGTAAAACTTTAATCGGGTGGGCCTTATTTTATGCCCGTAATAGCTGTCTTGAAGCACATAAATCGGTCTATTGTAAAACGAATTTCTTAAGCAATTCTTTATTGAGTAAATATCGTATGATTCTGACACCAGCAGAAATTCTAAATCAAGATGTTTCAGTTTGTTTGCAGCATTCAAATAGTAATTAATATTTTGGCACACTTCACTCGGACAAAATGGTCTCCATAGATGTATCCATGTATATTTTTGTTTCCTTAGCAGCTTCCCAAAGTCATTTGTATTAATCTCATATAAAACCAGATTGCTGCTGTTATCAACATACTGAGATACAATTTCAAGATTAAATGGACGCAGAACACTACTATCGGCATCAGTTAAGTTACGATATTCATTCTCGTTTATTAAAATCATCCCGCAACCTGTAAGAAGGGTCAAGATAATAAACGTGATAATTACTTTCATCCTGTATATTTTTTTTGATTTGATAACTAGAGTATTAGCTCTACAAGAATATTGGTTATATTGAAACTCAAATCTTTCAACTTACCAGTCGCAAATTTACTGTAAACATTTCAAATTCTCTACTTTGTGTTCGTGTTTCTATTTCTCACCATGCCGATAAGTCGCAAAGAGTTGATTATATAATGATTATAGAGGTAATAATATTTTTATAAGTAGAGTTTCCTTGAAAAGTTTGGAAGTGCATTAGATTTGAAGCTTGTGAATTGTAGAAGTATAGAAATACTTCAAGACGAACAAGTTTCAAAGATGATGTGCCTCCTGACAGCTAAAAAGGATAAGCTATATTTTACTCGTAAAAGTCGCATTTACTAATGTAATCTACGAGTGCCTTTTTCAAATACTATGGCAAAAATACATCAACGGCAAGATATTGTTATATTATTTTCGTTTGTATTATTAAGCTCCAGTCTGAGCATATTTAGTGCTGCGAGGGCTGATTTTCT
>CAZGWS010000036.1:5210-18392 GCA_964528805.1 uncultured Lentimicrobiaceae bacterium
ATATGAAACAATTGATCCTTTAAAATAATTGGAACTACCTGAAACACTTGTTATTAGATGAGCAATATACCCTCCTGTGCAGCTCTCGGCAGTTGCCACAGTACTGTGCAAAGAAGTAAGCTGTTTTCCTACTACCTCTTCAATACTCACGTCATCAAAACCAAAAACTAAATTAGGTATTGCACTCACAATCTTTTTGCAGTATTTCCGTATCTCATTCTTAAGTTTAATTTTATCATTTCCCATTGCGGACAGTCGTAGCCTAACGATGCCCGGCTGAGGTAAATACGCAAGTTTAATGTTATCAGGTAAGTTGTTTTCTTCATCCTTAATCATCTCTGCAAGCGATGATTCACCAACGCCTGTAGTCATTATTGTGCTATGAAATATATGACTGATATTAAATTTTTGTTGCAATCGTGGAATTACTTCATCTTTAAGTAGGGTCTTCATCTCAAATGGAACTCCAGGCATAGACACCAAAATAGTATCATTTTTATCAAACCACATACCGGGTGCTGTTCCATGCCTGTTAAACAAAGGCGTACATTTTTCCGGAACTTCGGCTTGCTTTTTATTAATATCACTTACTCTAAATTTTCGTAAGCCAAAAATTGCTTGTACATGCTTGTAAGTCGGTTCATGAAAAACCATCTTTGAATTATAATATTCGGCAAGCACACGCTTGGTTATATCATCTTTAGTTGGACCTAATCCTCCGGTAAGCAGAATAACATCTGCATTTTTTTCTGCTGCGGCAATAGCATCTTTAATATTGGAACTTTCATCGCCAATAGCAGTAATCTTAACAACCTGAATACCAGCTATGTTCAGCTCTGTGGCCATCCATGAGGCATTTGTATTAACAACCTGACCAATCAGCAATTCATCACCAATGCTTATTATTTCTGCTTTCATATGTGTAAAGTAAGTATTACATTTGCAAAATTACTTATTTCTTTTTACGGATAAAATATGAATAGAATTAAAAAGTCGCATTTGGTATTAAATAGCAGTGGTTCAATTTATCATTTAAATTTACAACCTGGCGATATTGCTGATACAATAATGCTTGTTGGCGATCCCGGCAGGGTGAAGATTATTGCTGCTTTTTTCGATACAATCGAGTTGGAGAAACACAATAGAGAAATTAACACAATTACAGGTACTTATAAAGGCAAACGCTTATCAGTTATTTCAACAGGTATGGGTACCGATAATATTGAGATTGTTGTTAATGAACTTGACGCACTCGTTAATGTTGATTTAAAAACCAGATATTTTAAGGAAAATAAAACCAGATTGAATTTAATCAGAATCGGAACATCAGGAGCCTTACAACCCAACATCCCTGTTGTAAATTCTTATGTCGTATCTGAATATGGTCTTGGTATTGACGGACTTGCCTACTTTTACAAAAAAGGACCTGAAACAATTGATGCTGAGTTAACATCAGGCTTTATTAATAAATTAAATTGGGACACTGATTTGCCTAAACCTTATGGTATTAGAGCCTCTGATTACTTATTGAAAAAGGTTGGCTTTGGATGGCGAAAAGGTATTACTCTTACAGCACCGGGGTTTTACGCACCACAAGGGCGTGAGCTACGGTTAGAAGTTAAGGATAATACAATAATTGACCGTGCCCGCTTGTACAAATATAAAGGCATAGATATTACAAATTTTGAGATGGAAACATCAGCATTATATGTTCTTTCAGCCATGCTTGGACACAATGCTTTAACAGTTTGCGATATTATTGCCAACAGGATTAACAAAGAGTTTAATCCTAATTATAAGGACAGTATGCGAGCATTAATAGCCGAAGTTATTGATAGGATTGCAAAACTATAGTTGGTTATAATTCGCATTGCAAATTGAAACAATTGCTGATAGTTTTTACATTTCAAAAACTGTTCCTCCCCACGAGAAGCCAACGCCAAAACCGGCAATCAGCAGCTTACTGCGAGGTGCAATTTTTCCATTAGCAAGGGCATTTCTTAAAGCAATTGGTATTGTTGACGATACCGTATTACCGGTAGTTTTTATATCTATAATCACTTTATAATCAGGTATTTTGAGTTTACGACCAATTGTCTCTAATATTATTTGATTTGCCTGATGAAAGATAAAGAAGTCAATATCATTGAGATGTAAACCTGCTTCACTCAATAGCTGTGAAACCAATTCCGGGGCTTTTGATACGGAGAAATTAAATACTTCAGAGCCATCCATAAAGAAGTTCGCATCATTTCGTAGGTTACCATAGTTGTCAATCCTATCTTCTTCGGCATATTGTGGAAGAGGGTATCGCTCACGCCCATGTTTAATAATTATTTTATCAAACTTACTGCCATCAGTTCCAAAAATAAATCTGCCAAAATTGCTTTTGTTGCTATCATCTTTAGCAATAATTGATGCTGTTGCAGCATCGCCAAAAATAGCTCTGTTGCTGCTGTCTTTCGGATGAAGAGTTTTTGTTATTGTCTCTGACGTTAACAACAATATAGTTGATGCATTGCCTGATGAAATCAGACTGTCAGCCAAACTGAGTCCGTAAATATACCCTGTACAACCCTGATTGTAATCGAAGGCACCACAATTTTCACGAAGATTAAGTTTATCATGAATTATGCAAGATGATGCAGGGGTTATGTAATCGCCACCGGCAGAGCAAAATATTATAAAATCAACATCGTCTTTTTTGATATTAGTTTCATTAAAAAGATTGTTGGCGGCATCAATAGCCATATCTACCGATGTTTGATTTTCGGCACTAATATGACGCATAGTAACTCCCGTTAGCCTGGTCAATTCAGGCAATTTCAACTTCGGAAATTCACTTTGAAGTTGGTCGTTAGTAAGAATATCATCCGGAAAATAGCAGCTTATATGCTGAATTTTATTTTGCATAATATTATCTTCGTTTCTTTTTCAGTAACTTCTTCGCTTCATTCGATTTGCGAAGGTAATAGTCAGAAAGTTTTTTATTCCCTTTTGACGAGTAGTATCTGCTCAGTAACTGCCCAACCTGTGGCTTTGTTCCCAATTCAACGGCTTTACTAAAATAATTTATTGCTGATAAAGTATCTTTTGCACCAATTGCGTAGTTGCCGAGATTAATATAAGGCATATCACTTTTAGGGTATGCATTCATAATCCTTCTATTCTGCTCAACAGCTTTATAAGGCTGATTGTTTAAATAGTATGCATTTGCAAGCCTCGACATGCTAATAATCTCATCTCCGTCAACTTCGGCTGCTTTTTTGAAATACACAATTGAAGAGTCGTATTTATTTTGCAGTTCGTAGGCATTACCAAGATTAAAATATGCACTTCCTATATTAGGATTAAAGTGTATTGCATTATGAAAATAGCCAATGGCAGTATTAAAGTATTTCTGAGAGTTTAGCTCTTCCTTTTTTGCATCTTCTGTCTTACCTCTTTTAATATCACTCTTCATTCTTATCAGTGCCTGTTTACCATGTATCTTTGAATATATAATTCCAAGGTTATTCCATGCAACAGCATGTGTTGAGTCGAGATTAACAACCTGCCGATAGTGCTTTTCGGCATTATTTATCAAACCAATAATAAATTTGTAAGGATCAACAGGTTTTGCCAGTTCGATATTTGCTTTTTTTAGTAACTCGTGGGCATACAAGTTATTAGCCTTAACAGAATTCCATAATTTTGGCATATCAGCATTGTACAAGCTGTATTGTGTGCGCCACTTAGTATTTCTGAAATGAACATAGTAGCCAAATGGAATAATAATAAGTGCAACTAAGATGCTTACCCATAGAATACGTTTTTTATTCTTATCAGATTTAAATATCGGTATTTGGAATATTGTGAAAAATAACCAAATAACAGCTATTGCAAAAGATATTGTTGCAAAAAATACAAATCTGTCGGCTACAATTCCCGGTACAGGTGCTACAATATTTGCATACATTGATATATTTACAAAAAAGTAAAGGATGGCGAATGAAAGTATATTTTTTTCTTTAAGTTTTAAAATAGCGTAAACCAACAATGCAATATTTATAGCCAACGAAACTATCACCCACGGGTTACTCCATCCAACTACCGGCAACATATTGTATCCATAATAATAAAGTAACGGATACGGAATAAATAGTAGCTTCAGATAAAATCCAACAACATACAAACCGGTGCTCACATGTGTCATGAAGCTTTGCGTTAGTACGAGTGGATTTTCCCAAAAAACCAAATACCTTGATGTATCAGGTAAAAGCATGCCCCTAACGGCAATAACGAGAAGTACAATAAAAAAAGCTCCAAAAGTAAAAACTCCCAGTTTTTTTAACTTAATGTCGGTAAAAAAGTATAATATTAGTGGGAATACAGCTAACTGAGCAATAGCTGTTTCCTTGGATAATAATGCAAAAATAAAGCTAACCATCCCAAAAATTAAATGCTTTATCCGCTTAGTATCAGCCCATGATACAAATTGCCAAATTGCAGCAAACGAGAAAATAAAATTCAACAGCACATCTCTATTTTTTAAACTTGCAACAACCTCAGTATGTGTGGGATGCGATAGAAATAACAGTGTTATTAAAAAAGGAAACCATGGATTATAATCTTTTAGAAGACGACGTAAGACTTTGTATAGCAGTAGTACGGCAAGCAAATAAAGTAATATGTTTATAAAATGACTTATATACGGATTTGTATCTAAACCGGCAGTAAACTGATATTCTAAGGCAAAACTTGCTCTTACCATCGGGCGGTAGCCGTATGCCATTCCATTATCGTCAGCATACAAGGTTGAGAAAATTTCGGGAATACCGGCAATGCCCTTAACTGTTTGCGGATTGCTAATATTAACGTGGTAATCATCCATCGAAAAGTAATTGAAGATTGTGTTGTAATAAAATGCAAACGTCAACACTATTAATATAATCTTAAAGATGTTTATCAACTTGACTTCACTAATCGTCTTTTTTATAGGTTTTTTTTTATTATTTCTCATGATAAATTTTTGAGAATATTATTTATTTCATTTATTGTTTTCTACAAATTGCGCAACAGCATTGTATGTAATCTCCTCAGCCTCAATAAACCCCATATGTCCAACACGCTCCAGTATTAAACTTAAGGATACTTTTGGCAATATTATTTGTTCAACAATTTTACCGAGAGGTATTCGCAAGTCGCCTTTGCCGGCGATAAAAAGTACCGGAATCTCTAACTCAGAAAGTAAAGCGAGGTAGTTATTTCTATCTCGCATACCGGCAAGTGCTGCTATTACTCCTTCATTTTTTGTGCGCAACGACCGCTGTGTTATTTGCTGTATCTTATCAGAATATATTATAGCATTTTCATCTGTAAACAACGAAGGAATAAAGCTACTAATAAAATTTACATGGTTATTTTCAACAATTTTTATTGTTCTATTGCGGTTTTCTTTTGTCTTATCGTCATCAGCGGCAGCTTGCGAGTGGAACAGCACAATCCCCGACAGTTTATCACTATAGCTATCTGCAAAAGCAAGCGTAACATAACCCCCCATTGAGTGCCCTACCATAGTACAAACCTGAATATTCTCGTTTTCAATTACCGCAGCTACTGCATCTGCCATTAACCCCATAGTGTGCTCCGTACTTATCATTCCACTATCGCCAAAGCCGGGCAAATCTATTGCAACAACTTTATTAGAAGCCGATAATTTGGTGGCAAAACTATCCCACATTGTTAAATCTTCAAGAAAACCATGCAAAAACACAACTGTATTACCGCTGCCTGTAACCGTGTATATAATTTCAGTTCCTTTGTGCGATATTTGTTTTTTCATTTGTATGTTTTTTGCAAAGATAAACTTAAAAACTATTTTTGTGATTCAAAAATTAAACTATGGCTTATTCATTTTTAAAAGATTATACTGATGCGGTTGCAAATGAGTGCACTACATATACCCAAGTAATTAAAAATCGCAATAGAGAAAAGCCGGATCATGTTGTTTTTCGTTTTCTTCAAGATGGAGTTATTGAGAATGAATCGTTTACGTATCGGCAACTCGAAATTAGATCGAAGGCAGTAGGTGCAGCTATGCAGCGTATTGGGGTTAAGGGCGATAGAGTCTTGTTGCTTTTCCAACCTGGATTGTTTTATGTAGCATCACTTTATGCATGCTTTTACTCAGGATTTATAGCTGTTCCGGCATATCCGCCACGACGGAAAAAGGGCATCGACAAGATACATAATATTATTATAGATTCAGGTGCAACAATATGCCTTGTTTCGCAGCATGTTTTTAATGACATTAACAAAGTATTGCCTGATGACACCATACTAAAAACATTGCAATGGATTGTATATGATGATATTACAGATGAAGATATGTTAAATTTTACGGAAACAGAGATTGAGGGCGAAGATGTGGCTTTATTGCAATACACTTCCGGATCTACCGGAAATCCTAAAGGAGTTATTATAACACAAAAAAACATTCTATATAACTCGGAATACATTAGGCAGTCATTTGGATTAGACAGTAATTCTGTGGGTGTAAACTGGCTTCCCATTTTTCATGATATGGGTCTTATTGGCGGTGTGTTGCAAGCAGCTTATGTTGGCGGCGTAAACATTGGCATGCCTCCAATGGCATTTTTAAAAAAGCCGCTTAACTGGCTTAAGGCGATAGAAAAATATGGAGGAACTACTGCAGGTGGTCCCAATTTTTCGTATGATTACTGTGTGCAAAAGGTTAGTGATGATGATTGTAAAGAGCTGGATTTAAGCTCTGTTGACGTATTTTTTTGTGGTGCTGAGTTAATACGCAAATCAACTTACAAGCAATTTTGCAGCAAATTTGCTGTTTCTAATGCCCGAGCAAATCAATTGTATTCGTGTTACGGTATGGCAGAGACTACTCTTATCGTTACAGGAGGCTACCAAAAGGCACAACCGGTTTACATAAACGTTGATGCAGTTGCCCTTTCGGAAAATAAATTTAAAAAAGCAGATGACCATAACAGCCAAGTTAGTCTTGTAGGCTGTGGACACACATGGATGGAGACCGTGATAGAAATTGTTAATCCGGTTACAATGAAAAAAACTGATAAGAATGAAATCGGCGAAGTATGGATTGGCGGTCCTACTATTGCTGCCGGATATTGGAATAAATCCGAAGAGACAAGTAGAACTTTTGGTGCTACCCTTGAAGATAATAGTTCATTCTTAAGAACCGGCGACCTCGGATTTTTTTATGACAACGAATTGTTTATTACCGGCAGACTTAAAGACCTTATAATTATAAGAGGTGCAAACTACTATCCAAATGACATTGAGTTTACAATCCAAAGCAACATCAGTGAGTTAAGGCAAAATAGTGGTGCTGCATTCTCGGTGAGCGAAAATAATGAGGAGGTGCTTGTAATAATTCAAGAACTGGAACGTACTGCCATGCGCAATACCGATTATAACAAAATAATTGATAACATAAGAAGAGTAATTGCTGAAGATAATGAGATTGATACTCATGCAATTGTGCTTATAAGGGCGGGTAGCATTCCGATTACGTCAAGTGGGAAAATACAGCGTCGCCAAACAAAATACGATTATTTAAGTGGTAATTTGAGTGTTGTTGCCGAGTGGAAAAGAGTGGAAACTGAAGGTGAGTATTCAATTTCAAAAAAAAATAATGTGCCTACAGAAGAAGTAATTCGTGAATGGCTGATTTTATGGGTGATTCGAAATCAGCATTTTCGCCGTAGCGAGATTAATTTGGATAAAAACATAATGTCTTACGGCATCGACTCGCTGGCAGCTGTTACCTTAGAAACAGAAATTAGTAAACAGTTTGGTTTCCAGTGGCATGTAAGCTCATTTATGCTAAACCCCACAATAAATAAGCTGGCAGCTGAGGGTATGCAACTTTATAAAGAAAGCCTGTAAAATAAGGTATAGATGAAATGGAATAATGAAAACCTGAATCTCGTACAAAGGAATATACTACTAACTTGGGTTTACTTTACTTCCGGCGATTAACAGCTTAAGTTCGATGTAAAATTTTTAGTACAGCAATGTGTATCGTTAACAACAGATGCAAAGGTTAATCCATCCACGGATCCATGTTAGTATTTGGACTTGCGTATATGTCAATATTAACAAATTTTGCAATTGTCTTTAGCATATCAAGCCGTACTTGTGCGTCTTTGTACGATACGTCCTCCTCTAATATTGCAAGATAGTCGTTCATAGCGTTGGCTGATTCTTGAATTTTTGTGTAAAGACCTGCTCTTTCATACAACAAGTCGAGCACCACATCAGCATCTTCAATTTCTTTACTAATTTTATTTATTGACTCAATTATTTCAATCTTCTCCATTTAGTAACCTTTCGATATTCTAAGCATTTTAATTTCAACACTATCATTTTCAGGATATATTGTTATCCAATTATTATCGTCAGCAAACCATTTATATTGGTTTCCAACTCTTACAATATAATCATTAAAAGCCTCATCTTTATTAATTTGCACAACAAAACCACCATTTTTACTTTTGTCGCTTCCGTAACTAAATATTAATTTAACAGCTTTCGCAGATGGACTTTTAGCCCTGATAAAGATATAATTACTTTTTCTTACATTGATTTTCACAGGTTCAAAGGTAAACTTCTCAGTTGTGTCAGCTGGGATTGTTGTTAAGGATCCAATAACATCCACTATTGAATTTTCTTTGATATAACTGCTAATCCTTTGTATCATTTCTTCAGGATAAGTCTCATCCGGTTTTATAGTTTCAGCCTTTTTAAAAGCTGTAATTGCTTTATCATAAATTTTTGCCGCATATAATTTATCAGCATTAGCTATTGCAACATTATATTCAGCTTTAAGTTTTTTTAGTTTCTCTGCTAAAAAGCCGTTGCACTCAGCGATTTTTTGTTGAGGGTACTCATTATCGGGTTTAATGCTGCTTGCCAATTGATATTTAATTACGGCATCATCATAATTTTGTTGTTCAAAGAAATTATCAGCAGCTGTTATCGATTCTTTATATCGCTGTTCTTTTTCCGCCGCCAATTTTACCAAAGCGACATTAATATCACGAAGTCGTTTTTTAGGATACTCTTCATTACTTTTAATAGTGGTTGCTTTATTAAATTCAACTCGTGCAAGCTCAAAGCTGCCATTGGCAAAAAACTCATCACCTTTGGCAACAGCATCTTCGTATGCTTTTTTACGATCTGCCTCTTTTTTAATATTAATTTGTATGGTTTTAACTTTCGCCTTTTTTTGTACGGCAACTTCATCATTAGGAACTAATGCCAAGGCAGCATCATATTTAAGTATAGCTGAAGAATACTCTTTGCTATTCACTAGCGAATCACCTCCGGCAATAAGTAAATCATACTGTTTTTTTATTTTAGCAAGGTTTTTATTTACAGAAATCAGGCTGTCGATGGTTGTAATTCGCTTTTGAGGCATCTTTTCATCAGGTTTAAGATCGGAGGCGTTAGCAAATGAACTCCGTGCTATAGACAAGTTCCCTTGATTAAATTGCCTGATTGCCAATATAATAAGTTCATTATATTTATCGTCTAATTGTTTTTGCTTAGCAGCATTTGCCATTACTTTTTTAATAGCATCAATTTTTATTTGTGGATAGCTTTCAATAGATTTAAGGGCTTGTGCTTCTCGATATTTTTTTATCGACAGATCTAAATTTCCGCTGGCAAACAGCTTATCAGCCTGAGCAATAATATCGTTATACTCTTTATCTTTTTTGCCTTTTGCAGCAATATCCTGTAGTATATTATCAATTTTCTGCAGCTGTGATTGTGGATAATCATCTCCGGGTTTCACCTTTAAGGCAGTTTCATATTTTCCGCGTGCAATATTATACAAGGCTGCATCAAAAGCACTATCAGCATTGGTTATCATCGTGCTGTAGTTAGCTTCAAAAGCTTTCTTCCTATTTTCAAAAATTGTATTTATTTCTGCAAGTTTTGCCTTAGGGTAAGCTTCGCCAGGTTTTAGGTTTTGAGCCAAGTTAAACTCCGATAGTGCTTGCGAGTATTCCTTTATCTCTAATAAGCTGTCACCAAGATTTACATAAAGTTTATAATTATTGTCAATGTCTTTTCTGTCTTCAGCAAGTTTTTCGTCAATCTTACTAATCATATCGTTAGGATAATTTTTTTCAGACCACAAATTTGCCGCTACTTCATATTGTTTACGGGCCGAAATAAAATCTTTTGAAATATAGTAGGCATCTGCTTTTTCAACTTGTATATTATATTTTTTCTGTATATCGGCAAGGTCAGATATTTCGGTAATCTTCTTGTCAGCTGCATCACTTTCAGGGAGTATTTTATTGGCTTCGTTGTATAAACTAAGAGCCTTAACATAGTTTTTTATGAGCAGATATTTTGAAGCTTCATTCATTTTTTGATTGAAAAGAGCTTGTCGTTGTTCGAAATCAGATTTGAGATTGTTAACTCTGTTAAGTTCTGATATCGGCACATCGTTATCAGGAAAAATACTTGCTGCATCTGTAAATTCCGCTATGGCATTATCATAGTCGCCATCATCAGCATAAACTTTACCGGCTTCTATTGCCTTATTAAAAGCAACAATCTTATCTTTTTTATCTTTTCTAAATGCAGTTATTTCTCTAACTTTCTTAAGAGTATATTCATCATCAGGAATAATTTTTAATGCCTTTTGATATTCGACCAAGGCTTTATCCATCTCACTTTTATCATAAAGGGCATCGGCAACATCTACAATATCATAAAATTCATCCTCGGCAGCCATCGACGATTTCATTTTTTTTACAATATCAGTAATTTTACTTTTAGCATAGTCGTCGTTTGGCTTAATTTTTAATGCCTGCTGGTAATATGCTTTTGCGTTGATAAGCTCAGATTTATTGTATAAGTTATTACCTTTTAATATAGCTTCTTCGTATGTGATGGAAGCATGTTGCGCATTAGCCGTAAATCCGAATAGTAAAATAAAAGTAAATAAATAAAGTGATTTATGATTATCAAGTCTTAATGTATGTAAAATTGTTTGTCTCATCAATACTGAATTATTAAACTCCTTGCCAAAGTACTTAAATATTTCTTTCTGTAACGCTAATAATCATCATTAATTATACCATCCTTAATAATCAATTTTCTGTCGGTCATATTAGCTAACTCAATATTATGGGTAACAATTACAAAAGTCTGATTAAATTCATTTTTAAGCTTTAAAAATAAGCTATGGAGCTCTTTTGATGCACTCGAATCAAGGTTTCCGGAAGGCTCATCCGCTAATATAATCGCAGGTTTATTAATTAGTGCTCTTGCAATTGCCACTCTTTGTTGTTCACCACCTGATAGAGCGTCGGGTTTATGATGTGATCTGTTAGTCAAATCTAAATATTCTAACAACTCATTAGCTCGTTTTTCGGCGACTTTTTTTCCTTTACCGGCAATAAATGCAGGCATACATATATTTTCGAGAGCCGTAAACTCAGGCAGTAGATGATGGAATTGAAAAACAAAACCAATCTTGCTATTTCTGAAATCGGCAAGGCTATTACCACTAAGCGTCTTAATGTTTATGCCGTCAATAATAATATTACCGGAATCAGCGTTTTCAATTGTGCCCAGAATTTGAAGTAGAGTTGATTTGCCGGCACCCGATTTTCCTATAATTGAAACTATCTCACCTCGCTCAATTTTTAAGTTTACACCATCTAATACATTAACGTTTCCGTATGATTTTTTTATGTTTTCGGCAATTATCATAAGCGCTTTTTATATCCGCAAAGATAAGACTAATTTAAAAGACATTCTAAATATCATATTACTTTAAACTTTGTTAATATTATTTAATCAATTATCCATAAAATTGCTAATTTTGGGCTTCAAAATTTGGACTTTTTAATTTAATAGTAACATGAACTTACACGAATATCAGGGCAAATCGATTCTTAAGAGATTTGATGTTAACATACCCGTAGGAATTGTGGCATCATCGCCCGAAACTGCTGTTGAAGCCGCTAAAGAAATACAGAAAAAAACCGGATCTGATAAATGGGCCGTTAAAGCGCAAATACATGCCGGTGGCAGAGGAAAAGGCGGTGGTGTTAAAATTGCAAAATCACTCGACGAGGTGAAAGCCTTTGCTAAGCAAATACTTGGTATGATGTTAGTTACGCATCAAACATCAAAAAAAGGCAAGCTTGTTCGTAAAGTAATTGTTGAGCAAAATATTTATTATCCCGGTCCTGAAAATGTTGAAGAATATTACATGAGCATATTGCTAAACCGCGATAAAGGTCAAAATATGGTAATGTATTCACCTCGCGGTGGCATGAACATTGAGCAGGTTGCCGAAGAAACTCCCGAAGAAATTTTTCATGAACTTATCGATCCTAAAGTTGGGCTAACAAGTTTTCAAACACGTCGCATTGCATTTAACCTCGGACTTAGCGGTATTGCTTTTAAAGAAATGATAAAATTTGTTGCTGCACTTTACAAAGCCTATGTTGGCTCAGATAGCAGCCTTTTTGAGATAAACCCCGTTATTAAAGCTGCCGATGGAAAAATATTTGCAGCTGATGCAAAAGTGGCAATTGATAATAATTCGCTTTACCGCCATAAGGATATTGCTGAAATGCGTGATCTGACAGAAGAAGATCCTACCGAAGTTGAAGCCAGCAAATTTGACCTTAACTTTGTTAAACTCGACGGTAATGTTGCATGTATGGTTAATGGTGCCGGGCTCGCTATGGCAACTATGGATATGATTAAAATGTCGGGTGGTAACCCTGCCAACTTCCTTGATGTAGGCGGTACAGCCGATGCAAAACGCGTTGAAGAAGCATTTAGAATTATACTTAAAGATCCAAATGTCGAAGCCATACTGGTAAATATTTTTGGAGGAATAGTTCGTTGCGACCGTGTTGCACAAGGCGTTGTTGACGCTTATAATAATATTGGTGATATCAAAGTGCCAATTATTGTGCGTCTTCAAGGTACTAATGCCAAAGAAGGGAAAGCAATAATTGATGCATCCGGACTTAAAGTTCATTCAGCCATACTCTTAGAAGAAGCTGCAAAACTTGTGAACTCGGTACTCAAGTAAAACGCTAATGAGCTAAATTATAAACCGAGATGAGTGTTGAAAAATACTTTTCTCGGTTTTTTTAT
>CAZGWS010000037.1:0-2901 GCA_964528805.1 uncultured Lentimicrobiaceae bacterium
ACGATTGATTGCATATAAAATAAATAATTTTTCGTTGCTAAATTAGAAATAATATCAATGCCCATACAACAACTCAACATCCCTTATCGAATCTAACATTTCAATATCCTCAATTTTATTAAAACTCGGATATGAAAAGATATCAATCTTATTAAAATGAACTATAAGTACTTGATTATTTATATAATTATACTCAATATCAACAACGCCCTCTTCAATATCACTAACTTTGACAATTGCTTCACTATTGCGGCTAAAGCTAAAAATACCCTTATCTGTAGTAAACAAATAGTTCTCGCTATCTATTTTGCACGAATGATTAATATTTTTTTCTGTAATAACAAAATCACTATAAATATAATTACCATCAACATTAAAAGTGATAATATGCCCCGATGTACCATTGTTACAAAATGCAATCATGTAGTTTAATGTCCCAACTGCATACAAATCAACAGTTTCAAAGTTAGTTATAAACATATTGTATTTAACACCCGTTGGTTTGTAGTACGATATCCATAGCCTCAATCCCGAATTACGCAACGTATTATCTGAAATTAAATAATCATTAGTCAAACAAATGTTACCTGGTACTGTATCACGGAGTACAGGAGTGTTAAAAAGCTGACTACCGGTACCATTGTCAAGCGCAATAATACGACCAATCCCGGTGCTTATATAAACCTTGCCTTTGTCAATTCTAATATTGTTGAACAGGGGATAGGGAAGTTGTGCAACTTTTATCCACTCCCGGTTTCCGTCATTACTGTTATAAGCTCTTACATAATCAGGCAATCGGGTGGCAATAATTAGTCTGCCCAAAGTACCCGAAATACCTGACGCCATGTAATTACCACTTATCCCAAAATTATATTTAACATTAAATAAATCATCTAAATAACTAATCTTCAATATATTAATACCATGCTTAGCAATAACAAAACAGCCCTTGTATTTCATTTTACCATTGCTAAGTTCAACCTCACGATAAGTATTGCTAACCGTTGCAAAATCACTCACAACAATATGCATATAATAAGGCGGCGCAACAACTTTTTCTTGCAGAATCTGGACCGGCAAATTAAAATCAGCATTGTACGAATTACCCTCAGGATAATAATAGTAAGCATTCGAAACATGGGTCATTTCACTATTATCAATACTCACTCTAATGTACTCAATTGGTTTGTCGTGCTCAACGCTAAAATCAATATGTATTTCGTCAGGTAACACATAAACTTGCTTATTTACAGGCTCATATATATTCACTATAGGCTCCTTCACATAGCTTTTTTTGTTACACGAAATAAGTATCAACAACAATAATATTATCGAAATTGCACTAAAAATATTCCTCATTTTCGGGTTGGTGATTTCTTTTTTAAATATGCTTTTAATTATGTGGCTAACGGGCTTTCCATTTGTAGTTGTTTCATAATAACAGTATTTTTGTATGCACCAAGTGGGCTTTCTCCGGCAGCCACTTTCTGCTAACAAAAATTACTGTTATTATCTCAACAAGCTACCATTTCAATCCCGGCCATAGGATTCAACATCTGTTAGCCATATTTCTTCATGTAAAAATATTCATCAGTAATTAATCCTCAACGAATGTAATATAATTTTTTGTACATTAGCTACTAAAATAAAAGTCAACATCATGCTCAACAACTTAAAATTAGAAAATATTTTGTTCATCGACATCGAGACAGTCCCACAAGTACCTGAATTTGATAGTCTTAACGATAAATTCAAAATACTATGGGAAAAGAAATCCATGCAGCTAAAACGTAATCAACCTGAACTTACTGCTGATGAACTTTACAAAAGTGCCGGCATATACGCCGAATTTGGAAAAATAGTATGTATTTCCTGTGGTTTTGCTAATGGAAAAGAATTTCGATTGAAATCATACTACGGAGATGATGAGAAAATTTTGTTGCAAGAATTTGCCGATTTGCTGATCAATCATTACGATTATAACTATAAGCTGCTGTGTGCCCATAATGGAAAAGAATTTGATTTCCCATATATTGCAAGACGCATGCTTGTAGATGGCATTAAACTTCCAAACATACTTGATCTTGCAGGTAAAAAACCTTGGGAAATAAAGCATCTTGACACAATGGAATTGTGGAAATTTGGTGATTATAAACACTACACATCATTGGAACTGTTGGCAGCATTATTTGATATTCCTACTCCCAAAGATGACATTGACGGCTCACAAGTAGGTAATGTTTACTGGGTAGAAAAAGATTTAGAAAGAATTGCAGTATATTGCCAAAAAGATGTACTGACAACTGCACAACTTTTACGAAAATATATTGGGTTAGATTTAATTCCTGAATCTGATATTGTTTTCAGTTAATCACATACCTTAAATCCGCAACCATGTTTTGTAACGGAAAGGCAAAAAGTGCGTCACGAGATTGGTAAAGCACATAAAAAAGCAACGCAAGAGTGGCCACGGCTATAGTGAGTAGGTTTTTAAATACTAATAATAATGACGTGCTATTTAGCTTTGCTGTAAAATATGTTTGTAGATTTAAGGACATAATAAAATAAATAGTTATTAACACCTTATCAACTACTTTGCAATATTCGTATTTTTGGCACCATGGAAGATGTAAAAAAAAATATAAAAAAGCCTAAAATAAAAGATAGCTCCTTAAATACGCAGCAACTAATCCAACATGGTAAAGTTCAGCCACAAGCTACTGATCTTGAAGAAGCCGTTTTGGGTGCAATGATGCTTGAAAAAGATGCAGTAAGTGCTGTTATCGACATTCTTTCGCCCGAAGTTTTTTACAAAGAGAGCCATAAAAAAATAATGAGAGCAATAGCTAATTTATTTACTAAGTCGGAACCCATTGATATACTAACAGTTACAAATGAACT
>CAZGWS010000037.1:3001-11065 GCA_964528805.1 uncultured Lentimicrobiaceae bacterium
TTACGTGAATCAGGAGCCATAGAACAGGATGCTGACCTTGTTCTTTTTATTTACCGGGCTGAATATTATAAACTTGACGAATTTGAAGATCACTCATCTACTCAAGGAGTTGCCGAAATAATAATAGCAAAACATAGAAATGGTGCCGTAGGTGATATTAAACTTAGATTTATTGCTGATTTTGCTAAATTTGAAGATTATTCGCAGAGTAATTCATTTTCAAACGAGGATCCGGCTGCGGGTATAAAAAGCTATTCGTCAAAAATGAATAACATGACTGACGACGAAGAACCAACATTTTAACTTATTTTTGTAACCAAACTTAAAATCTTTTAACATTTAACTTTTAAACTTAAAACCATGAAATATAGAATTCAAAAATCATTAGTGTTAATTTCAAGCTTGCTTTTTCTAACTGTTGCAAGTGCTTTTGCACAAAAAAGTATAGAACTCAAATACAATCTTAATGTAGGTAACAAGTTTAACTTTGTTTCAAATATTGATATGGATATGACCTTTGATGCAGCGGGAACAACTATGACAATGCAAAGTGTTATGGGTATAGAAATGACATCCGTTGTTAACAAGGTGGATAATAATGAAATATATCAAGATTTTACTTTTGATAAAATTTCGATGAACCAGCAGGTTTTTGGTATGGAAATTAAGTATGATTCCGACGACACATCTACTTACAGCTCTGGAGCTGGTGCTAAAATTGGTGAAGAAATGAATAAAATAATTGGGAAATCTATTAGTCTCGAGATGGATAACTACGGTAATATTAAAGATTTGGACGTCAGTCGTGTTACCAATACCGATATCACAAGTAATTTTACTTCGGGGAGTACATTTGCCGTTTACCCACAACACAAAGTTAAAGTTAATGACAGCTGGGAGACTGATATTAAGCCTCTTAAAGATGGTGAGATGAAAGTACATGTTAAATATACTTTGTTGAAAATATCTCGCAAAACAGCTATTATTGGTATAGAAGGAACAATAACGGCAAATAAAGTTGAAAATCAAGAGATAAATTTAAACGGTACTTCAGAGGGTAGGATGACAGTTGACAGGAAAACAGGTATGTTGATTAATTCAAGTATCGATTTGGATATGACAATGGATATCAATCAAGGGGATACAAAAATACCAGCTACTATTTCAAGTACATCAACTACAAATGTTGCAAAAGTAGAATAGGCTAAACTAGTAGTACGGCAAGTGCTTCATAGACTTTGCCGGCAGATATTAAGCTTCCTGCATATTTGTGAAGTGCAGCGAGGTCATTTTTAATTCTTTGAATATTGCTATCTTCTCTAAAGGTAGCAATTTCTTTTTCCGATGGAAACTTCTCGAGGTTACCAAGTTGTCCTAAATCATTGCCGGTAAGGTAGTTACTCAGCTTTATTTTATCAGGTAAGGCATCAACGCCAATACCGATAGATGTTAACGGTTTTGGAACCATAAATTTTGCACTCCCTGATGTTCTTACGTAATAATCGCCACCAAGACGTCCGACAAGGTCGAGTTTATCAGTATCAATATCGCCATTGTTATCAAGAATATTCTCGTCTATATGTATATAAACAATCTCACAAATAACCAGATTACCGGATCCGGCTTTTCCGCTTGTTTCTATTACCTCACGTACTTTACATTCAAACTGTATTGGTGATTCAGCAACTCTAAGTGGCTTAACAATAGTTGATTGTAATGGTGTAAGTCCCGATTTTGTGAATTCATTAACACCTTTGCCATACTCGGTGCTGGTAAGGCTCATTTGCTGTACCATTTTATAAGTAACAGCATTTAGAACAACCTCCGGAACTTCTTTAATATTTTCGAACGTGTGTTTTGTAGTGTTATCTCTTCCTCGTCTTGAAGGCGAAAATATAAGCGTGGTTGGGTTTACTCCAAATGCGTTGTAAAAACTAAAAGGTGATAAATTGTGGTTGCCACTTTTGTCGATTGTTGATGCAAAAGCAATTGGGCGCGGAGCTACACTACTGAGCAACAGCTTAAACAACTTTTTGTTACCAAATTCTATAGGATCTATTTTAAGCATCGTACTTATTTTGCAGGTAAAATCTTTGTAACGCAGTCGCCAAAGCCAACCCGGTAATCACCGTTTGTTGCGTACCCTCTCATAATAATAGTGTCGTTGTCAGCAATAAATTTCCGCATGCTGCCATTGTTAAGTTTCACAGGTTTTGTACCCTGCCAGCTTAGCTCTAACATCGAACCGTACGAATCTGATGTTGGGCCTGATATTGTTCCGGAACCATACATATCGCCAATATTTATATTACAACCATTAATTGTTTGGTGCGCAAGTTGCTGATTTACATTCCAATACATATATTTAAAATTCGATTTACTGATAATAGTCTCGCTGCCATCATCAGGTATTAATGCTACTTCAAGATTAATATCAATATTTTTTTTACCTTCACTTTTCAAATAGGACAGTACAGGGGGATCTTGCTTTGGACCATCTACCAAGAATGGTTGCAATGCATCCATTGTAACTATCCAGGGCGAAATAACTGATCCGAAACTTTTGCTTAAAAATGGTCCCAACGGTACATATTCCCACTTTTGAATATCACGTGCAGATAAATCATTAAAAAGTACCATCCCGAAAATATAATCAGCAGTATCTTTAACAGAGATATGCTCACCAAGTGAAGAACCTTTTCCGGTAATAAATGCAGTTTCTAACTCAAAATCAACAAGTTTTGCAGGACCAAATACAGGTGTTGCTGCATCAGATGCTTTAGTCTGCCCCATTGGTCTGTGTATATTTGTTCCCGAAACCACTATCGATGAACTTCTGCCATGATAGCCAACGGGAATGTGCCTCCAGTTTGGTAGTAGCGCATTTTTAGGGTCGCGAAACATAATTCCTACATTTGTAGCATGCTCAATACTTGAGTAAAAATCGGTATAATCACCAACCTCAACAGGCATCATCATTTCAACATCGTTAATGCTGAAAAGACAGACTTTTTTTGAATCTTCATCGTCCTGAAGTTCTTTATTATCAATATTAAAAATATTTGATAACCGTTTGCGCACTGCTGTCCAAACAGGTTTGCCGAGTTCCATAAAATCATTTAATACCGGTGCATAAAAAACTCCGTAGTTATCAATGTCTAATTCATCAAAATAACCAAAATCGGATAATGCCGACAGATCAACTACAGTATCTCCTATAATTGTTGCCGGGCGCGGATTTCTACCGTGTGGCTTTACAATCCCGAAAGGTATATTTTGAATTGGAAAATCGCTTTTCTTGGCAACAGGAATCCATGTTTTTAACTGTGGATTATTTGCTAATATTATTTTTTCTTTCATTGGCTGAATTAATAATTAGTATATTACAACAAATTGGTGAAATCACTCTAAAGCGTACCTCTATTTTGTTGTTCTAACTCAATGGCCTCAAATAACGCCTGAAAGTTACCTTTACCAAATGATATTGCATTTTTTCGCTGAATTATCTCGAAAAAGAAAGTAGGGCGATCTTCAACAGGTTTTGTAAAAAGCTGAAGCAAGTAACCTTTGTCATCACGGTCAATCAGAATATGATGTTTCTTCAGCACCTCAATGTCCTCATCAATTTCGCCAACACGATCAAGCACAGTATCATAATAAGTCTCCGGAACATGCAGAAAATCAACACCTCTGTTACGAAGTGCTGCTATAGTTGCAACAATATCATCAGTAGCAAGTGCAACATGCTGTGGACCGGACCCAACGTAATAGTCTAAGTATTCTTCTACTTGCGATCTCTTTTTACCCTTGGCTGGCTCATTAATAGGAAATTTTATCCTCATATTATCACTCGCCATAACCTTACTTTGAAGTGCTGTAAACTCGGTACTTATATCTTTATCATCGAACGAAATTAGCTGATTAAAGCCCATTACATCATGATAAAATTTAGCAACTTTATCCATTTCGTTCCACCCAACGTTACCTACAATATGATCAACATACCTCAATCCCGTTTCTTCAGTATTGTACTCAGGACTCCATGCTACAAAACCCGGTAAAAATATGCCGTCATAGTTTTTCCTCTCAACAAATATATGAATTGTTTCACCATAGGTTTTAATAGCCGAAAGTACTACTTCACCGTCGTCGTCAGTTTTAGTATAAGGTTTAAATTCTGCCTCAGCACCCTTAGCTGTTGTTTCGTTAAATGATTTTGTGGCATCATCAACATTTAATGCTATAACTTTAACGCCATCGCCGTGGAGCTTATGGTGCTGTGCAACTTCTGATTCAGGTGTTAATGCAGCTGTTAATACAAAGGTTATTTTATCCTGCTGCAGTACGTACGATGTTCTATCAGTTAGCCCTGTCTCCAATCCGGCATATGCAAGTGGCTGAAATCCAAATGCCGATTGATAGAAATGTGCCGCCTGTTTCGCATTTCCAACATAAAATTCAACATAATCTGTCCCATTAATTGGTAAACTCTTTGTGCTCATAGTATCGAAATATTTATTCTATTTAATTGTTTATTGTTAAGTTAATATAGCCAACTTTTATAATAATCTGCATCTTCTATTTTTATGGCATCCTCAGTAAGTTTTAATGGCTTAAAAGTATCCACCATTACTGCATATTCCTCAGTACGTTTTTTGCCAACGCTACGCTCAATAGCACCGGGATGCGGACCGTGCGTTAAGCCCATAGGGTGGAGAGTTATTTGTCCTTTTTGTATATTATTTCTGCTCATAAAATCGCCATCAACATAATAAAGTACTTCATCAGAATCAATATTGCTATGATGATATGGGGCTGGAATAGCCTCGGGATGATAATCATAAATTCGAGGAACAAAGGCACAAGTTACCATTGCATTCGTTTCTAATGTTTGATGAACCGGTGGTGGCTGATGGATACGACCTGTTAATGGCTCAAAGTCGTAAATGGAAAATGCAATAGGGTAGAGGCAACCGTCCCAGCCAATAGCATCAAATGGATGTGCTTCATAATGATATGGGTATAGCATATCGTTGCGCTTTATCTTTATAATAAAATCACCTAACTTGTCAATGCAAATTTGTTTTTGAGGTATTTTTATATCTCGCTCATGATAGGGTGAATGCTCCAATAATTGACCTGATGTGTTGACATACTTTTGTGGAAATCTAAGAGGTTGTATCGACTCAACAATGAACATCTTATTATCAGAACTATCAAAATCAAACTGGTATATAGTTCCCTTTGGAATTATCAAATGATCACCAACTGAATACTTTAGCTCTCCGTACACAGATTTAAGTACACCTGTCCCTTTGTGAATGAATATCATCTCGTCAGCATCTGAATTCTTAAAAAAATAGTCTGTCATCGAATTAGTAGGAGCCGCAATTATTAAATTTACGTCGTCGTTAGTCAGAATAATTTTTCTACTCTCAAGATAATCGTCAGCAGGTGCGACGCTAAATCCTTTAAATGAGCGATTTTGTAAGTTCTTATCAATAGCTACCTTGGGTGAAATATCAACAGGATCATCAATTTTTATCACCTTGGTTGGTGGTTGACAGTGATATATTATCGAATATATGCTGGAAAATCCTTCTGATGAAATAACTTCTTCGGAATAAAATTCACCATTGGGTTTCTTAAAAATAATGTGTCTTTTTGAGGGTACTTTTCCTCGAGTTTGGTAATAGGGCATATTTTTATTTAGATTTAATTAAAATAATATGCAAATATAAAATTATTAATTTATCAAGTTGGAATTAGCCCAAATAATATTCTGCGCATCAAAGATTAAGAATATATTGAAGAGTTATATTGCGCATTGGCTCAGCCTTTAATGGTCGTAGTGAATACATCCTGTTAAGTAAATTTGATGAAATAACAGACACTTTATGCCGCAAACCTATTTTGTAACCAATTCTGGCATCAATAATTACGTTACCGTTATTATGTTTTTCAAAATATTTTCGATATAGTATTGGTTGTGTAGTTCCACCTGATGCAACAGTGGCATCTTCAAAGTCGAATATAGCTTTATCCAGATTCTCCATTTTACTAAAATATTTAAGACTAGTGCCGGCTGAGAGCCTCTTGTAAACTACTTCAACATCCAGTTTAACTGTATGCAAAAAACGATATTTTAGTATATCACGGCTTGGGTTAACACTCGTTGATTTATACGAGAACTCCTTACTTCCACCCGGATTATAATCATGTGTAAATACATAATTAGGTTGTAAGGTGGTTGGCATCACGTAAGTGTAGCCAAATAAAGTATTTACACTAAGGTTGTTAGATATTCTAAGTTGTCCTGTTTGTGATATATCAATTCCAGTAACTTTTGATTTTCCTGTATTTACAAATTTAAAGCCAGCTATTGCGAAAGTGTATGTTGGATCCCAAAAACCAAACAAATACTCTATAGTATTATTATATTCCTGATAAAAAATAGCCACATCAAGAAAGCCATAATAGTTTGTAAATTTAAATGCCTGCTTTACACCAATCTCAGAATTCCAGCTTGTTTCGGGAATTAAATCCGGGTTATCGAAAACGCCAAAGCTGCCAACACTTGTTTTAATATAACGCTCTGTAATTGTTGGGAAGCGATAGCCTTGACCGTACGATACCCTCAGATATGTTTCTTGCCCTAATTTAAGTGATGCGCCAATTCTAATAATTGGCTTGCTGTCGTGAATACTATCGTTAATTGTATAATTCTCAAGCCTTACACCTGCGGAAATATTCAAAATATTTAAAAACTTCTTTTCTACCTGCATAAAGACAGAAGTGTTCCACAAATAATTTGTTGGTGAGCCGGATGCTTCATAAAGGTGTGCATATGAGTGTGTATATTGACTGGTAGCACCAATAATAATATCCATATTGCCCAAATTTTTAAAATTCTTGCTAAACTGATAATTATTGTAAATAAAAAGTGATTTAGTTGACTGATTGTTATTAGCATCATTATTTGAGTACATAATTCGTGAAGCAAACTCATGCTTAAAGCCCATATTTGAGTAAAAGTTTACAAATGGGTCTAAATAAAACGTTGTATTATTTGAAAGTAAAACAGCTCCCGGATATGCGCGGTAAAAGTTAGTTGTATCATCGAGCCATGCAAATACGGTACTTGATTTATAGTGCATTACATTGCCGTTCAGACCAAAGTCTAATCCCTTAATCTTAGTAGATCTATGTCTTATATTAAAATTGATTCTGGCTTTACGGTTTGCCATCTCACTATCGCTAATAGGTATTGTATCAACTACTAACGGACCTGGAACCGGTGCTCCCAAATAGCTGCTATTTGCAGAGAACATACCTCCTACAACAAAATCGGTAGTACCTTTATTAATCCGTTGTGAATGTAAAAAACTTATACCCGTATTATAATTAATTCCACTCCACCATTTAGTTGCCGGTGCTTGCGGTGAGGAGTTGAAGCCCCCGAATACTTTAATTTTAGTCTCGGGTTGTATGCCGGGGTAGTTAGTGCGTATATAAATTGCACCACTTAAGGCTGATGCTCCCGAAAGTACAGATGCAGCACCTTTTACGACTTCAATTTGCTTGATATTTTCAACAGGTATCAACGACCAGTTTGTTTTACCGGCATCGCCGGAAGTTACCGGAAGGTTATCGATGAAAACGGCAACTTTACTACCAACGCCAAACGTAAAACCGCTTCCTCCTCTTATCTGTGGTTCTTCATCAAGAATTGTGAGCCCCGGAACCATATCTAAGATTGTTTCAACCGACTCAGTATTTCGAGCATCAATCAACCGTGGTTTTATTACAGATATAGACACACTTTGGGTCTCAATATTTTTATCAAAACGTCCTGCTCTAATAATAACTTCTTTAAAATTTGTACTGAAAGCAAGCATTTTAAAATTAATACTCGTTGTGCTGTCGGCTGCAATTTTTATTATTACAGATTGTGATTTCATGCCTGTGTATGAAACAGTAAATGTGTAATTGCCGGGAGATAATAATATTGAAAAATATCCATTAAAGTCGCTAACAGCACCTATTGACATATCTTTTTTTAGA
>CAZGWS010000037.1:11165-14504 GCA_964528805.1 uncultured Lentimicrobiaceae bacterium
TGAAAAATATCCATTAAAGTCGCTAACAGCACCTATTGACATATCTTTTTTTAGAAATATGTTTGCGCCAATTAACGACTCTGATGTTGTAGCATCCAATACTCTTCCGGAGAATATTCCACTATTTTGCCCCAAGGCGTTATCTACAAAAGTAAAAGATGAAATTAGCAACAACACAGAAACCAATAATCCATAGTAACTATTATTGTAATGCAAATTGATAATAGCAGATTTATTTTCTGAGACATTTACAATTCTCACCTTAGATTCCATATGTTTTACCGGTATTGATAACTGCGTTAGTGCTTACTATTGTATTAGCACTTTTTTTGTAAAAGTAACTAGTGAGTTGGTCGCAACTGCAACATAAATACCTGGAGATAGACTACTGATATTAATAACTTTATCATCACCGGCAGCGAACTTATCTGTTAAAACAGTTCGTCCGTTAATATCAACAAGCATTACTGAATAGCTTTGATTATTATTATAATCAATAATCATTTTTAGTTGCCGGTTACTAACAATTACCTTAAATCTATTTTCAGATATTTCGTTAACGGAACTGGGATTATAAATAAATTTAAAGTCATCAAAAAGTGCAGTACTGCCATTAACAGCCATTGTACCATTACCTGCAGTAATAACAGACAGGAAGTAATCAGGGTTTTCATCAGATGTATATATAAACGGAACGGAGAATCTTGTCCACACAGTGATATCTTCTACCGGTAACTCATAATAAGCAATGCCGATGTTATTAGATTCGTCTCCGGGTAATTGAGCATATCCTTTATGCAATAAAAACTTAACAGTACCAAAGTCGCCTATTGATGGATTACATTTAAACCATCCAACGAGACTATCGGGGCGTTGAGTAAAAACGGTATGCCATCTGGCATCGTTAACATCGGTAAAAGCATATGCCAAGCTGGGGTCGGTTTCCGAATGGAGTCTTCCGTTTGTAATTGTGCCTGTTGCTACTATTCCTATTGTTGCTACGTCAAATAGCTTAACTGAATAATTGCCTGAGTGTGCATCAGTACTTTTATCCCACACGACCGGGGCTAAACTATTTAGTATCAGATTATCAGATGTTTTTATTGAGCTCCAGTGTGTGGGCTCGTCAGTTCCAACTCCAACATCTTCCCAATCTTCAAAACTTGCATTTGGTATTTGTTGTTGAGCATTTAACATACTTATTATGATAAATGCAAAGTATGTAAGTGTAAGTATCTTTTTCATATTTTTTGTATTATAATTTTAAAATCTATAGCCTATTTGAATCATGTATCTCATTCCAGGTCCGAGGCTAAATACTGTTCCATTGCCTTTCAGCGATTTTTCTTTAAGTAACTTATCAGCACCAGGATATTTTGCAACAAGCATGTCATAAATAGCTTTTATGTATTCACTATCTTCATCTACTTTTAAATCTCCGCTTATTCCAAGTTTGCCGGCGTAGGTTGATATTGCCGGTCCCATAAAAATTAAATCAACAGAAAGATTATTTTTAAACACGAACTGATAGCCAAGTTCAACGCCTGCACTAATTATACCAATATTGCCGTTTAATACTAAATCACCGGATGCTACTTCGCTATTAACAACACTGAAGCTACTTTCAAACTCATAGTAATGAACCGAACCAAATACCCCCCAATACAAACCGTTGGGTGCCGGAAAAGGATTTCTGTTTTTAAAATAGTATCGCTTATCGCCGGAGACTGTGAAGCCCCAATTTTTGGTATTCTTTTTTATTCTAAAACTATCGGCAAGGCTTATTGTTGGCAATACAAAATAACCGGCATTTAACGAAAATGATCCATGTTCAGACGTAACCCTTTCATATGAAATATTTATGTTCTTATAACTCCACATCATGGGTGTAAGATTCCATTTTATCACATTACGCTTTTGAGGCAGCGTTTTAGTGTTATCTATTTTACTATTGGATTTATTTTGTGAAATATCTGTTATCTGACTGTATGACAGAGCATTAATGGTAAATATAATAATAATTAATAG
This sequence comes from uncultured Lentimicrobiaceae bacterium, assembly GCA_964528805.1. Classification (GTDB taxonomy): domain Bacteria; phylum Bacteroidota; class Bacteroidia; order Bacteroidales; family F082. Next base: position 13,194 of record CAZGWS010000037.1, read on the forward strand.
TATAGTTTTCTTCATAAGATAGCTTTTTTTATTTGTGACTGTAAATATAACAAAAAAGCCGATAAATTTATCGTTATAAATTTATCGGCTTTTTTAATAAATATCTCAATTACTAAAACAAATAAGATATACCAATATTTATACCTAACCATGAGTAGCTTGACTCATTTTTAGTTTTAGCAGCCATATTATATTTAAAATTTATATTTAATCCGGCATTACTACTTGAAAACGGCATAACAACGCCAACCTCGGGGGCAATACCAAAATGCCAGTCTTTACCCTGAACATAATAAAGTCCCATAAAGTTACGCGACTCAATATAGTATGTACCTATACCGGCTCCGATATATGGTTGCACTCCTCCTTGAGAGAAATAATAATCGCCCGTAACCATAAGTGGCATTACGTTTAAGTATTTTCTTTTAAAGCCGTAAACTTCTTTATTATTACCAATACTTTCTGTTACCCAGCCTTTATTTTCGTAGAAAACATTCCAAGCACCAATACCACCTATTGCGATGTTATCAGTAACATAGCCACGCCCCTCAATTGAGAACCCACGAAAAGATGGGGCTCCAATAAAGTCTTTTGTATTTCCCATAGGAAATCCCATACTCCAGTCAAAATTCCATATTCCACCACCCTGACCAAAGGAAGACATTGCGAACAATAGTGCAAAAATGCCAGTTAATAATATTTTATTTTTTTTCATTATCTAAGTTTTTAAGGATTTTTAGTTGGTCTTTATTTCAGGTGACATTTCAAATGCTTTGTCAATTGTACCAATTATTCTGGTTTTATCAGACCCACTGCTAAGCACACCATTTATACCTGCGTTCCAGTAAATAGGGACAACAGTATCATTTCCAACCACTCTTATATCAAGAGGGTTTGCCATTTCAATAAGTAGTGTACCTGTAGTATAGCTGCTATAATATGGAATTCCCCAACCGTAGCCCGGAGGATAATATCCGGGATATCCGGGATAATAATAATCGGTATCACGAGAAGAGGCATTATATCCCCAACCCCAGCCCCAGCCCCAACCAGGATAGTATGGATACCACGTACCTACAGTAACATTTTTTATTGTGATTGCTGTAGATGAAATTCTAACATCAGGAACACCGGAAGCAGTGTCAGAAACACGTGTGTAGCCATAAGCAGACATGTTACTTGCAATTGCCTGTATAATATCATTATTATACTTAATTAACGAGTGATCAGATGTATCATCTCTTACAGGATAAACTGTATCAGACATATAATAAGTCTTTAATGTTTTGAAATTAACAGAATCGTAGTAGC
>CAZGWS010000037.1:14604-18313 GCA_964528805.1 uncultured Lentimicrobiaceae bacterium
GTATCAGACATATAATAAGTCTTTAATGTTTTGAAATTAACAGAATCGTAGTAGCCTGTCATTACAACGTCTGTTTGACTTATCGTTAAGTTATCATCAGGATAACACGACGAAAGCATCAGTAAACTAGCCGGTATTATTATCGCTAACACCAAACTAATAATGGAGTTTCTTTTAATCATAATTTTTTATTAATGTAAATTTAATGAGTTTGAAGTTTCAGTTTACAAAGATATATAATTTTTATAATTAATTGTTTTTAAGTGAAGAAAAATAATTTGTTGAAAATGAATAGGTTGTGTCGTTTATTTATTTCTACCAAACCTAAATGTAGCTGCCAAATAAATGTTAAAGCCAAAATAATAAATATCCATAGTATTTTCAAGTGGTCCCTGCAAAACCCTATGATCGGCAGCATTATATTCAACCGGATCAGTAAAATTTGCTAATTGTTTCTGATTCATATCATAGCCATACGATAGTTCACCTCCCGCAACAAGCAAGTATTTCTTTAAAAAATAAAACTGAAAACCTCCGTTCAAGTGATAAATATTAATATTCGTAGTATTAATTTTATTATAATCAGAATATTGTTTATAGTTTGCTCCCTTTATATTGTTAAAATCAGTTCTAAATCCACTTAAAAACATTAAATCTTTATGAAGTTTCCATCTATATCCAATTGCTACATTTAAAACGGGTCTTGCAACATTAACAAATGACAGCCAATCTTTATTTTCCATTTGCTCATATACAATATCAGATGTTATTTCGTCGCTAACAGGGGCATCTACCATTTTATATGGTTTAACTGCTGAAAAATATTCCATCGTAAAATACAACCTGTTATCTTCTCCATCAACCTCATAAATAAATCCAAAAGAAAGTGAAAAAGGATACTTTATTCTGGTTTTTAAGTCTTTACCGATTTTGCCATTTACAATAATATAACCGGGCATAAATTCATTATTATCCGGGTTTGTAATATTGCTAATGCTTTGCTTTCTGCCTGCTTCTTTATTTGCAGAATAAACTGAAAATGATTTAGTTGTTAGGTTTAGACCAAATCTCCATTTTTCAAAAACATACGAAATACCAAGTTTAGCGATAAGGCGATAATTAGTAAACCTAAAAGATTCGGAATACGTACCTTCTGAAACAAGAGACGGATTTGGGACGCCGTCAACCCATAGAGTATCGGTAATAGAAAAAGCTGTGGTATTTACATCTGTACGATATACTATATCTGAAGAAGATATAAATAAGCTTACTCCTACCTTAAATTTTTTAGTGGCGTCGTAGGAGCTTGCAACACCTATCCAATTGTCAGTATATTCTAAATAATACCTAAAAGACGCATTATAACTTTCGAGACCCGGTGTTCTTTTTATTATATCAATATTTTTTGAATCGTAATAATTGTAGTCAAAGCGTTCTTTACTTCGTGTAAGGGTGGTAAATGCAAAGGCAAACTTACTGTTCTTACGCCTGTAACTATACGATAAAAATTGCGGTTGTACATTAAAACTCAAATTAGTCAAATCATTATTAGAACCGAGTGCGTTTGTAAAATGATATATTCCCCATGTAAATAGTGAAGCTGCAAACGAAAGATTAGACCCCTTTTCTATTTCAGAAATTGTTGCCGGGTTAAAATATATTGAGGTATTACCTCCGTCGCCGGCAACAACAGCTCCGGATAGGAGGGATGATTGTGAATTAAAGTTAAACGACCAATAATGGTTCATTAACTGTGCTTGAGATGTAGAGAATAATAACAAACCTGCAATCACTAATACTATTTTTAGCTGTGTAAATCTATTTATCATATTATTTTGTATTTGTTTTTACTGACGCATCAATACTTTCTGCATTAAACTGCTTTTCAACAAGCAACTTAAGGGCTCCTGCTCCTGCTCTTTCTTGTGTAATATTAATAATATTTTCAAATGAGTTAGTCAAAACCGGAGCGTCCAACAATTAGAGGGTTTTTAAGTTTCATACGCATGCATATTGTCTATAAATTTATCTTTTAGTTATAAAATATTAATTAATTTACCAATTGTAAAAATAATAACTTATGGTTAAAATCAATAAATTATACTAAATAATTTATCCATGGTCATATTTCATAAGTTATTAAGCTTATTTTTGTTTGGAAATAAATTGGGTTTCTAACTAATTTGCTGAAATGCTATAATGATATGGGTATAAACAATTATATTAGTAAAATTTGAAAAAGATATTAATTATACAGACGGCTTCTCTCGGCGATGTTATTTTGAGCACACCACTAATTGAGAAACTCCACTACTTTTATCCTGAAGCTAAAATTGATTTCTTATTAAAATATGGGTATCAAGGCATACTGCATTTGCATCCTTACATACACCATATAATTGTTTGGGATAAGACTGAAAAAAAATACCACCGATTAAAAGAACTTATTGAAATAGTGAGAGGTAACAACTATGATTTGGTTGTAAATGTACAGCGTTTTGCTTCATCAGGATTAATTACAACGTTATCAGGAGCAAAAATAAAGGTTGGGTTTAGTAAAAACCCACTTTCGATATTTTTTACAAAAAGAATAAAGCATACAATTGGGTTAAAAGGTAGCCCACATGAAACACATCGTAACCTTAAACTAATTGAGCAACTAACCGACAAAAGTAATTTTCCTATAGTTCTTTATCCTTCAAAGCATGATTTTGCAATGGTTTCGCAGTATAAAACAAGAAAATATATTACTGTCTCACCCGGATCGTTATGGTTCACGAAGCAATTTCCGCAAGCAAAGTGGATTAACTTTTTAGCATCTATAGAAAACGATATTGTTGTTTACATGTTAGGTTCTCAGAAAGAGAAAGAACTGTGTAACAGAATAATTAGCAGCTCTAATCATGAAAACAGTTTAAATCTATCCGGTAAGTTTTCATTTTTAGAATCATGTGCACTTATGCAAAATGCTGCCATGAACTATGTAAACGATTCAGCACCAATGCACATGGCTTCCGCTATGAACGCTCCAGTTGCGGCAATATACTGTTCAACAATTCCTGAATTTGGATTTGGTCCGATGTCCGATAACTCTCACATCATTGAAACCAACAAAGCACTAAATTGCCGACCATGTGGTTTACATGGCTTAAAGAAGTGTCCTACAAAGCATTTTAATTGTGCAGTAACTATCAGTAACGATCAACTATTAGAATTAATACAATAATCACTATCGTTAGTAGATGCCTATCAACAAAAATAAATAAAATGGAACTTGAAGAAGAAATAAACATATCTGTGGAACTATTAAAAAAAGGTAAAATTCTACTCTATCCTACAGATACAATTTGGGGCATTGGTTGTGATGCCACAAATAGCAAAGCTATACAGCGTATTTACAAGTTAAAAGGTCGCAAGGAGAATAAAGCCATGATTGTGCTGATAGACTCTACTGATAAGCTTGAACAATATATTGAGAAAGTACCGCCAATAGCCTATGATTTATTCTCTCATACCAAATCACCGCTTACTATTGTTTTCCCCGGAGCAAAAAATCTATCAAAAAACATTATTGCAAAAGACGGTACTATTGCTGTTCGGGTTGTCCGCGGAAAATATAGCGGAGAAACAATTAGAAAATTTGGGAAGCCTGTCGTATCTACTTCTGCCAATTTTACAAATCAACCAACTGCTAGTATTTTTCATGATA
>CAZGWS010000038.1:0-18178 GCA_964528805.1 uncultured Lentimicrobiaceae bacterium
ATTTCGACGCCTTGCATCTACATCAAACTAAACGCATGAATTATTCAGGTTAGAGTTAGTTAAATAGTGCCAGCAAGAAAACTCATCATTTTCAAGTGGTTTCTTTGATACACTAATTAGCCTTTTTTATAAACAATGGCAATAACAGTTACATCATCACCACCCATATTAATTGTCATGCCATATGGGCGATTTTTTGAGATATTAATTTGAGCTTTACCTGCTTTACCTGTTAACTGCTGCCAAATTGTAACAGCCTGATGTACACCTGTGGCTCCGGTTGGGTGTCCCCATCCTATTAATCCGCCGGTTGTATTCATGGGCATTGCACCATCTCGAGCAGTATTGCCGGCAGCAACGTAGTCGGCTCCTTTACCTTTTTCTGCTAATCCAAGTGCCTCCGTTGACAAAATTCCGGCAATTGAAAAGCAATCGTGAGTTTCAATAGTACCAATTTTGTCTATTGTGATTCCGGCATTTTCCATAGCCTGATGGGCAGCTTTTTTAATAGTTTCGAGTTCGGTTAAATCTGTGGGGAAGTTTGTGATGTCTCTAATAACTTGTGCAAAGCCGATAACTTCAACGGCATCTTTTTTGGCAACGCCAATTTTTTCTAATCCCTTTTCAGAACATATTGCAATTGCCGATGCGCCATCACTTACTTTTGAGCAGTCGAGTACACTAAGATGATCAACAAAATTAGCACCGTTTGGCTTTAACTTATCATATAAGGCGTCAATATCAGCAACTTTATTTTGATGCTCTTGGGCATTTTCGTCTAAACGAGCATTTTCCATGGCGTTTTTAAACCAACGTTTCATACCGGTGCGTGCTTTATCTTTTCCATATTTTTCGTAATAAGCACCGGCTCTGTCGCTAAATTGTCCGGGAAAAAAGTAAGCATGCCCTTCTTTACGATTTTGAAACCATCCGGCACAAGCCAATATATCAGCACCATAAATAGCCTTAACGGTATTTTGTACTTCAACACCAAGTGATAATACAACGTCAGCGGTTTCGGCTAGCACCGATTTAATTCCACTCATTAGAGCAAGGCCCCCGGAGCCACATGCTCCCTCAACACTAATGGCAGGTTTCCATTGTAAGCCTTCGTCAATCATTGGTACAAATCCCGGTAAGTTGCCTTGTTTGTTAAAACGCGCAGCCATAAAATTTCCTATTACCGATTCATCAACATTTTTAGCTCCGCCAATTTGTTTAAGTGTTCCTTGTCCTGCTTCTTTAATATAATGTTCCAAGCCCGGACGAGGTTTTTTAGGGTTAAATTCTCTTCGTCCGGTTCCCATTGATACGGTATTAAAGCCGCCTGTCATATATATTTTTTTTCTCATTTTTTCTAATTTATAAAGGTTAGTCGAAATAGTTATTTACAGGTCCATAGGCATGGAAAAACCCTGTTAGCATAACCGTATTTACATGATCTATTTCTTTGGCAACATTGTCGCTTACAAGTTTTTCACCTATTTTCTTGGAACGACGTCCGTAGCTCACTGCTGTTATGGCACCAAGTGTATCAGATGCTTTTAGGTCGTTGAAAAATGCTGTTAACAAATCGTCTTTTTTCTTATTTCTTTGTATAGATTTCCAGGCAACAGCAGTGTTAGGCAATTCACCTAAAATATCATCACATTCATCTTTAAACTTATCAATATCAACGTAAGTTTGTTTGTGAATATCCCAAACTGACGTTATTCGGGTTCCTTTGTATTTAAGAAATCCATCTTTTTGTGCACCGCTTGATTTTTGACCACCTTTAACATCTTGAAGCATCATTTTGTCTAATAAATCGCTGTGAAGTTCTTCGTCATCAACAAATGGATTCATCACGTTAAGTATAAACTGAACTACATCAACACCTACATAATCAACAAGTTGGAAAATACCCATTGGGCGCACAAGGTAATCCTGTGTAATTTTGTTAATCATGTAAATGGCTTTGTAAAGGGGTATATCTTTTGCGGATGCAAGAGCCTCGGCTTCCTTAATGCCATGAAGTGCATCACGCATAAAATGACCATTGCCAATAAATCCGGCAAAATCGTTTGAAGGAACAATTATTTTTCTTAGTTTTTTTGCATACGTATGGGCAAATTCGATAACCTCTTTATTTGTGTTGTCGGTTTTAATAAGCTCTACCAAACGTTGCACAGCAGGGGGGTTGTAAAAATGGAATCCAATAACACGACCGGTGATATTAGCTTCCTTTTCAATAAGCCCAATTGGTACTGATGATGTGTTTGTAAAGTACCAGGGTTTAATTTTGTTATGCTTATCAATATCCGACAGTAATTTTACCTTTAGCGTTCTGTTTTCGCTAACAGCCTCAAAGATAATGTTAGATTTATATGCGGCAGCCATTGTAGTAACCGGACGGACGATATTCATAACATCGAAAATATACTCATCAATAATATCATAATTTTCGATTAGATCATCACGATCAGCGTAAACACTTCGTAGCCAAACGGTTTTCTTCTCAGCTATTTTGCGTATTTGACTGCGTAGATATTTCATTAACCCTGATAATCCGTCAGGTGAAACATCAATAGCATTTAATACAAACGACTTACCTTTGTTTTCGGGTAAGAGGCTAATGTCGGCCATCTCAACGGCAGTAAGGAGCAGTATTCCGCTTCCCATTTTACCAGCCGCACCAAGTACCGATACATCCTGTAATCTTTCTTCGTAGGTCATATCTATATAGTTTTATTTTGATAATTTTAAAAATTCAAATTTACTAAAATTAAGCGAATTATTTGTGTAGTAGTAAAAATGTTTATGCTTTTTTAAGTAATGATATTACAATTGCAAATCAGTTTAAAAAATATTTACATATTATATTTGGTTGGCAACTATACCGATTAAACCTTTGTCTATTTTTGCGTATATATTTATAAAATTAACAACATGAATAAAATTACTTTTTCAGGAATTGCAATATCAACAATCACAGCATTACTTTGTGGGTATATATTTCTAAATAAGGCTGTTACACCTAGAGAAAAATATGAAGAAGGTGTTATGCAAAAAGCTCAGGTTGTTAAAAAGCAGTATGCTAATAGCAATGATAAGCTAAAATTACCCGATCAGCCTGATATGGCGGCGTTTCAGGAATACATTATTACTGCTGATCCTGCTACCGGCGATGTTCCTGTTGATAGATTGATGAACTCTTACAAGCAAACCAAAAGTATTGAAGTTCGTCAAAAAGAGAATAAAAGTACAAACTCGCTAATGCAGTGGGAAGGTACACAGGCTAACATGGGTGGGCGAACGCGTGCAATTATGTTCGATCCTAACGACCCTGATAATAAAAAAGTGTGGGCAGGTGGTGTAACCGGAGGTTTGTGGTTTACAAACGATATTACAAATACTACTGAAAATTGGACTCCTGTCGGCGATTTTTGGAGTAATCTCGCAATTAGTTGCATGGCTTACAATCCTAACAACTCACAAACTATGTATGTTGGCACGGGTGAGGCACAAACTGCACGATTAATTTACAGAGCTTCTTCGGGAGTTGGAGCCGGTATATTTATTACAGTTGACGATGGTATTTCGTGGGATTTGTTGCCAAGCACAAGTGGATTTGATTACATTACCGATATTGCCGTTGCAGACGAAAATGGAACAAGCATTATTTATGCCTGTGTAGCCTCAGGATACTATATGGGAGAAAATCACCAAAGTGAACCTACTGAAGGATTATTTCGGTCAGATGATGGCGGAATTACCTGGGAACAGGTGTTGCCAATTATTCCTGGCTCTTCCACAAACAGCCCTTACACACCTGCTGACATTGAAATTACTGCCAATGGAAGAATAATTGTGGGAACCATGGAAAACCTTGACAAAGAAGGTGGTGCAACAATATTATATTCTGATAGTGGTTTACCCGGAAGCTGGACAGCTTATGATTATTATAATAACCTGATTTCTAATGAATCGTATTACAAAATACCGGCACGCACAGTGATTGCAAGCTCCCCTTCCGATCCAAATATTATTTATGCTCAATTTGCGGCAGGCTACAACAATGGATTTGTTTATTACAGAGGACGCTACATAGCAAAGTCGCAGGATAGTGGAGAAACATGGACACAAATAAATATCCCTGATGCTGATTGGGCAACTCTTGCATGGCACGCTTTTGTTTTAAAAGTAGATCCATCGGATCCAAATACAATTTATACCGGAGGTCTCGACTTATATAAATCAACAACCGGAGGCAATAGTTGGGATCATATATCCGACTGGAGTTTAATGTATTACGGTGGTGGTGATGGTTACGTGCATGCTGATCAGCATAAAATTCAATTTCAACCTGGCTCTAACACTACAGCTATTTTTTCATCCGATGGTGGAGTCTTTTTGACGAATACCGCAAATTTAAGTCAGCCTGTTTTTATTGAACGAAATCAAGGGTATAATACACTTCAATTTTATACATGTGGTATTAAACCAACATCATTTTCGCAGCAATATGTGGGCGGACTTCAAGATAACGGGACCTTGCTATATACCGGTCAGCCATTAGATATTAACGATATGATTGATGGTGGCGATGGGGCTTGCTGTTTTTGGGATCAGAATCAGGCAAATATTTACATAACATCTTATTACAATAATAACTATACAACCTGGAGCAATGGCAGTCAGGCTGATTTTTTTGGTGGTAATTCAGGAACTTTTATTAGCCCTGCCGATTACGATTATCAAGAAAACATCCTTTATTCAAATGCAGGCGACTTTTTTGGTGGAAATCTAAACAAGCTGCTTAGGGCAACAGGAATTCCTTTTAACGTAAGCACGCAGATGATAACTTTGGGGACTGGTGTAGCAGTTCCTTTTTCACACGTTAGCTACTCTCAATATTCAACGCAGGGGACTTCAACGCTGTTTATTGGCACAACATCCGGCAGATTGTATAAAGTTACAAATACACAAAGCACTCCTGAAACAGTTGAAATTGGCAGCCCAGATTTTCCTACTGCCAGCATTTCGTGTGTGGCTATCGGCAATAGCGAAGATAATCTTCTAATAACATTTTCTAACTATGGGGTTTCGTCTGTTTGGCTAACAAAAGATGGCGGAGAGACGTGGGAAGAAAAAGAGGCTAACCTCCCTGATATGCCGATACGTTGGGCAATATTTCACCCTGAAAATAATGGTCAGGCATTATTGGCTACAGAAATTGGCGTATGGTGGACAAACACCCTTAACGAAAGTGGTACAGAGTGGGTTCCTGCTGTTGACGGAATGGCAAATGTTCGTGTGGACATGTTAAAGCTTCGAGCAAGTGACAATGTTGTACTTGCAGCTTCGCATGGGCGTGGGTTGTTTACGGCTGTGTACGAGAATAATCCTTTTGTAGGTACTTTTACTAATCAGGCTAACGGAAATGATTTTGAAATCTACCCCAATCCGGCATCTGATAAAGTTAACCTTGCATCCAACTTAAAAATTAACGGCATTGTTGGTATTAGCATTGTTAACCTTAACGGAGATGTAGTTTATAAAAATCAGATAGAAAATCAGGCAGACAAATTTAACTTAACTATTGACTTATATAAATTTGCCGGAGGTATTTATGTAGTTAATATTATGCACGATGGCATCAGCGAAAGCAGGAAGATGATTGTACAGTTTTGAGTAATGATACGTAAACGTATTTAAACTTCTTTGGTAAAGGAGTAAGTTGGTATCAATTTTAAAAACAGAAATAATGAAAAAAACAACATTGGTTTTAACAATTTTATTAATCAGTTTTTATGCAACCTCACAAGTGCTTTATCCGAATGGATGTTATATGAGTTTTGATGAAATAAAAACAAAAACTCCAAGTAAAAATTGTAAATTGGAGATTAAAAAACGGACAAATTCGGATATAAAAATGAATGGTGGTAATGATTACAAATTGATTTCACCTGATAAGTCAATAAAGCGAAAAGTTTTAAAAAAAGAGATTTTTGCCTTTTCAACTGGGGATTCACTTTTTATTAATTGCTTACCATACAAATTAGAGACTTGGTACTCAAAAATTATTAGCGACGGAAAATATTTTGTTTTTATAGCAGGAATTCCTATGGACAAGACCATGCAAAGTAAAGAAATGCAGGTAGGAACGGCATTTGGAGCAGTTGGTGGAGCATTTGCAGGTGCTTCACTTGCAATGAAAAGATTTCTTTACATTTTGAATAAGGAGACAAGCAATGTAGAAATGATTGACATAGAAGTTATGAATAACGTTTTAAAAGGTTATCCAGACTTATTAGACCAATATAATTCTGAGAGCAAAAAGAATGAAATCTCAACTCAAATTTATTATCTTAAATTATTGAACAAAAAGAATGATTAAAAAAACTGATGCCAACGTATGGTGTTATGAGCCGCAGCCGAACTTTTACGATATATTTCTTTCGTTTCCACGAGCCACAAATGTACCAATTCTTTTAATAACGAACGATGAATCCGGCTATGGATTATACGCTTGTTAACCACTTTTATTTTTTTTCATTCATAAAGTTATTTTTTACCCTATCATAAAATACAATATAGAAAATCCAAATAGTAGCACTTGTAAATAAAACGATATATTTCCCCTGAGATGGGAAATTATCTATGCTAAAAAGATTATAAAATGCGTGAAAAGAAGCAACAGCCAAAACAGATTTTGTAATATCTCCTATTTTCCCAATGCCCCAACTTGCAAATATTAAAATTAATAGGAATGTAAGATTAGAAAGTGTCAATGCAAAATTAAGATGCCACACAAACCATAAAAATGCAACTATCAGAACTTTTATGTATTTATTAGCAGAACTTAGCTGTTCTTGTAAAAATGCTCTCCATCCAATTTCTTCTAAAATAGCGTAAATAAAAAAATAGAAGCTTAATTTTGCACTAGCAATAAAAGCATTGCTTGTTATTGTTAAACTCTTACTTTCATTAATTCCAATTATTGCAAATCCAATTACTGGAATGATTATAAAAACAAATACACTTAAAAGAAGTGGCTTTAATTTACCGCTTAAACTATACGATGATTTTAAACCAAATATTTTCAAGGCAACTAATGCTCCAACTGTTGGGCCTATACCTTGTAAAACTATTCTTAAGAATGAACTATCTATATTCTCTAAAATAGGCGTCTTATTTGTCAAATAGCGTAATGATATTGCAATAATATAAAACACAATTATTGCAAAAAATTTATTTTTAACTGATTTTTGCGAAAAGTTCATCTAATTTTCTATTTAAAATTATTCACCACAAAAATCGCACATTATTATTGAAATAAAATTGACCTATGATAAGAAAGTAAATTAGTCAACTATTTTCTTTCTAAGTCTACTCAAACTTTCAGGCGTTACTCCAATATATGACGCTATGTATTTTAATGATATTCTTTGATAAATTTCAGGTCTTTCAGATAGAAGTTTCAAGTATCTTTCTTTTGCTGTTAGTGTTAAAAAATCTATTTGTATTTGCTGTCGTTGTATAAATAACTGTTCTGCGATTGTTTTCCCCAACCAAACACCCGAAGTTGATTTGGAATATAATTTAGATAATTCAACATTTGAAATAGATAACACTTCTGTTTTTTCAAGAGCAATAGAATAAATTAAACTTGGTTTCTGTTTTAAAAAAGAAAAATAATCAGAGCTGAAATTATCATTTATTGACAGGCTAATACAAGTTTCATTTCCATTATTTAAAACGAAATTTCCAATAGAGCCTTTTAAAATAAAGTTTAAAAATTTTTCTGTTTCATTCGGGTTTTTAATATATTCATTTTTCTTAAATTTTCGTGAAAACATACTTTTAGAAAAAGAATTCCATAATTCAAAATCTGCTTTAAAAGACAGGTCAAAAATACTTTCCAGATGTTTTCCTAATTCGGGATGTTCCATTTTGTGGCTATTCTCTAATTGTGGCTAACAAATATATGCCATTTGGCAGATAGTATTAAAAATGAAGGTAATAATACTAAATATAATTATTGTAACTTGAAAATTACATATTCCAAAATGACAAACGTCGCATATTCAAACCGATAAAAGCGATTACTTTGAATAGAAATCAATCATATTTTGTATTGATCTGGTGCAAACCGGGCAAAAAGTATTTCCGTTAAAACTCTTCATAAGGCAGTCGCGCATAGGTCGGTAAACACCCTTGGCAACATAGCCTCCACCTTCGAATGCGCCAACTTTCTTTACGTACTTTTCGGTATCAGGGGTTGGTATTGGCGTACGCTTTTTTACCATATCCTTCCACTTATAGTCAAAATTAACTAAAGTAGTAATATTTGGTTCCCACGGTTCAACATTGAGGTTGTAAAAATCGTTGTATGACGTTGACGAAGTATAGTATTCATCGGCAAGACCGGCAAAACCATGCCCCAGTTCATGAATAAATATTTGAGCTGCTTTATCGTTACTGTTTACGCTTACATTATAGTAATTATAAATAGCTCCACCACCATATTTTTTATTATTTACAAGGATATAAATTTGATCGTAAGGGGCATTTGCTGCTAAATCGCGAACGCTTTTATTGTCAGTTGTCATACAATATCTTTCACTATCAAAAGTATAGAAACTTGTGTTGAGGATAGTATTTTTCCAAACATTATCTGCCGGAATATCATTACCCGAATCTTCAGATGGGGCAAGAACGCCTCTAATATTAAACTTATCTTTATTATTGTCATACGGTGCATATTCAAAAAGTCCTTGCGCAAATTCACGGCAATCGTCGATAAACAGACCCATTTCTGCTTCAGAATAACCATCTGGAAGTATAACAATATCAACATTTGTTGCTGGATTACCTGACGAATACACCGTAAAAGTAGGATAAATAAGTCGTCGGTCTTTTTTTATAAAATAGTTATCAGGGTCAATGGCATATTTAAACTTCTCTTCAAATTTACCATCTTTGTTTCGCGAATATAGTATAACATCAACTTCTTGTTTTGGGAAAGGAAAAACAACGGCTTCCGAAAATGATCGTTTAGTATTGTTGGCTTCATCAGTAGTTTGCCACTCACCAAATAAAGTAGAATAACCTCTTGAATAAAGTAGCGAATCGTTAGATCGGTTAAATACTTTCACATAATATTTCCCATATTCAAAAGTATCAACAAGGTTTACCATCGAGCCACCCCAATAGGGTTCTTCTATAAGTTCATCAAAATAGTATTCTTCGCTATTTGCATCGCCACTGTGATAGTAGTCCATACGAAGAGTTTTATCCTGAAAAAACTTGTCAAATTGTGCATAACTTGTTAAACTTATGCTGATTAGAATAAAAAATATAATTTTTTTCATTAAATATCAAATTATTAAATAAAATTACCCCCTCAAAATATCGTGCTAAATTAATAGTATTAAACTATAATAAAGCAAAATTATTGATAAGGAGGTAAAATAAATAGCAATAAAAAATTATACACTAACCTTTTTTGGAGGTGCTTATTCCGAAAATCGGATAAATTGGGCAAAAGTTTATAAATGCTGTAGCGAAAGGTACGATTGCTACCAATCCCCACCAGCTTTGATAATAAATTCCAATGCCTGCAATAATAATTCCTAAGATAATTCTGATAACTTTGTCAATTGAACCTACATTTTTATTCATGGCTGCATTTTTTATGAGTTTAAAAGCATTCAACTTGTTGCTTTATAAACTCTGATTATTAATTAGGGCACAAAAGTAAGTACAGATTAGCATACAATTCGGTGACTTATGTTACAAAGCCGATATTATTTCAATTTTCCCACGATGGTTTTTTACTTTCCCTTCTTTTTCAAGTTGCTTAAGCAGGCGTGACACAACCTCACGAGCAGTGCCAAGTTCTTCGGCAATTTGCTTATGTGTTACATAAATAAAGTTACCGTTAGCAGGAGTTAAGTTTTTTTTAATGTAATTAAGTAGGCGCATATCAACATTCTTAAAGCTAATGGCATCAATAAATTCAATTAGTTCGTTAAATCGTTGATGAAAAAGTTTAAGAACAAATTTATTTAAATAAGGATAAACTTTTATCATAGTTTCAAGTTTATCAACGGGTATTGCAAGTAGTTTTGTGTTGTTATTAGTAACTGCATAAGCAGCACTTTTTTGGTTGTTAAGTCCGGCAGCAATTGATAGGGCACAGCTTTCTCCGGGGTTTATATAATATAACAAAATCTCTTTTCCCGATTCATCATTTCGCATTACCTTAACTCGACCCTCTATTACAAGTGGTACAATTTTAACATAATCTCCAATACTTAAAATTTTAACATTATCCTGTAATTCCATTAATTTACTTTCATGCTCAAGCTCATCAACAAGTTGTGTATTTGTGAATAATTTTCTTAGAAAAGGTGTTATGTCATCCATTTTGATATTGTTTTCCAATCTCTGTTGAAACATGTGCGTTTGGTATTTTGAAATACGTCTTTTTCAAGGTACTATCATGTTTATTTATTACTATTGTATTGATTATTAGTACTATTTGTCAAATGAACTGTATTTTTTGTTAGCAGTAGTAGTTTTTTATCCAATCGATATGTTTAAATTTTCCCCAAGTCCAAGTTAAATCAATTTGTAGTAAGTCGAGATATGAATATTGATAGACTCACGCTCAATTCTGGAAATATAGCTTTTTTTTGGTTCAGTCCGTTCTGCAAGTTCTTCTTGAGTCAATTGAACCTCGTTTCTCGCTTCTTTTAGCATAATCCCTAACCTAAAAGATAGTGACTCAGTATCGTATTTATCTCGGGACGGAGTTCCTCTTTCTCCATTTTTTTCTGTTAATATGTCTTCGAATCTTTTCAAATTTTCCATTTTATAAATCTACGTTCTTTTCAATTAGTCAACAAATTTTTCTTTGATTACTGACTTTACCTCTTTAATTTCTGACTTTGAAAGTCCTCCAAAACATTTTCTGTCATACTTCACTTCAATTCTTGATGGATATTTTCTTGAAGTCGTAGTCATTGGAGCAGCAACAATAGTTTTCAGATATTTATTCAATTCTTCTGGAGAAATTACCATACAGGATTTTGTCTTTTTTATTTCACTACCAATTTGTCCCTTTTTACTATTTCGTTATTTACTTTTACAAAATATGTATAAATTCCATTTTTAAATCCGCTTGTATCAATTTCAATTTCACTTTTGCCTGCCGGTAAGGTTTCGTCCTTCGATACAATTTTCTTTCCTTGAATATCGAAAATGATAATTTCCACAGATGATTTTTCTTGTAGAATTATTTTTATAATCGAAAAATCATTTGTTGGATTTGGGTAAATTTTACCAATTTTAGTTCCTGATTTTTCAATTATATTTATTGAAGATGTATTTTGGTCTATTGGTTGCTGTTGCGTAACACAATGTATCATTCCACCGTTTTCGTATAAATTTCTAACATCAATTCCAATAACCGTTCTGCTTGGATAAAGTCCTTGAATTATTGAATTTGCAACTGCGTCATTTGGGTCGTTGTAATTTGGAACTAAAACAATGCTATTTGCAATATAATAGTTGCAATACGAACCTTTATAATCTAACTGGTTTCCATACGCTGTTGTTACATTATTTTGCGTCAAAGGAACAATTACAAAATTGTATGCTACTCCGTTAATGTTTTTTGCGTTCAATAATGTATCAATATCTTGTTGCGATAATTCCCAATACTGCAAATCTGAATTATTAAAAGTTACTATTGTACTGTCATTTGCAAACTTTACAAAACCATCAATGTGCATATCTGTTATTTCCGAACCATAAACACCATTAAGCCAAATAAAGTTTGAAATTCCCATATTTGTTGAAAGATAATTTTCAATTTGACTTTCTGTTAATCCTGGGTTTCTGCTCGAATGCGTTATCGAACTTCTAGTTGCTATCATTGTTCCGTTTCCATCGTTTTCTATTGCCCCTCCTTCCAAGACCATTGGACTTAAATCAACAACAGGCAAGTCCAAATCGTTGGCTAATGATGTAGGTATAACATCGCATTTTGAGTATGGAGCGTCATTACCCCAACCATTAAAGCCCCAATCAAGAATTGTCAAGTCGTTATTAATATCGTAAACAAACATAGGCCCATTATCTCTTACCCAAACATCATCATTTTCGTGAATAAAAAAATCAATATTTATCATCGAAACAGTTGCGTTATTCAAAAGTGCAATTATTCTATTTTTCTCAGTTGTATTGTATGCTACAATATGAACTTTCTCGCTATTTACAAGTGCTGATGTCATCTCAACCCAAGTATTATCTAATGAGTTTCTGTAAAACATTCCATAAGTATATTGATGCGGCCATTGCAACCAAGTCCCTTCGTGTTCAATGGTTTCTTCTGGCATTACAAATTGCGAAAATGAATTCGTATTTATCATTGACAAAAAGATTATAATAATTCCAATTTGTTTTATTTTCATATTTCTCTATTTTTTAGTTCACTATTTTGTTCTATTTAATGTACCCCAACAGTTTGAATATGGTGCGTGCCGCATTTTATTCAATAATTTTCTTTGGTTTCACTATCGTTTAAATTTACTAATTCTTTTTCTGTGAAAAAGAAACTGCGACATGAACTATATTTTTTGTTAGCAATAGGCCGTTTTACATTTCTAAAAATTGTCGAGCAGTCATAACAGGTAAGTTGGAATTTTTGAAGTCTTTCAAATTCCTAGTTATAATAAGGTCTTGATTATTTTCAATTGCTGTAAAATACTGAAGTCCGTCTTCAAAATCGTCAAATGAGTTGTCATTTAGTGCTATTCCAATAATCTTGTCGTCAAGTGGTAAAATGTTGATTATAAGTCTTAGTTTCCTCAATATTTCTTTAGTGGACGTCGAATTAGTCTGTCTTAAAAGCGTGTAACTTGTATTTGCTATAGTCAATGAAGATATGCTTAATTCTATAATTTTCTTGTCTGCGAGTGAGAAAAGATTAGCTGCTTCTTCATAGAATGGTTCTCTACGTGATAATAAGTCTATCACGATATTGGTGTCAATAAACAGTTTTTTCATTTGTATTTTTCAATTATATAGTCACTATACTCTTTTTTGTAATCAAAGTCTGAAGGTAAGTTTATAACGCCACTTAAACTTTCTACAAGAGGAGTTATAGAACTTTTACTATCGTCATTTTTCTCTTTAGTCAGACTGTCGAGATATGATTCTATCATTTTAGATAAGCTGATTTGATGACTTCTTGCATAGAGTTTTGCTCTTTCTATTACGTTGTCATTTAGTCTTAATGTCAATTTTGTTTCCATTTTTTATTATTTACGTGCAAATATACAATAAATGTACGTCATGCGCAAATTTTGAGTTTTCTCAGGCTTATCGCTAACTATTGGATATAGTTATAAAAATAGTTAATTTGGATTAAGGTATTCCTTTTTTATTCATCCATAGCAAAGCTTCCTTTTTACTTAGTGCAGCTATACTGTTGTTATTCACATAATTGACTACAAAATTGGGGTTTGTTTTTGAGTATTCGCGTAATACCCATCCAATTGCTTTTCGGATAAAAAACTCTTTTGAAGTACTTAATTGTAAAATAAAGTTATGCAATAATTCAGTATCTGTTTGTGCCTTGTACTTTAGCTGAAATAGTAAACACGACCTTTGCAGCCATATATTTCCCGACTCCATCCAACGTTGTGTTGTGCGTGTTGTCATTTCCGGGTATGCAATAAAATATGTACCTAATAAGTTTGCGGCTATAAAATCAACGGTATCCCACCACGACTTGTTAACAATCATATATTCATAGAGGGCTATTACTTCCTGTGGTTCATTTTTTGATGATTTCTTTAAAAATTCCATTGCAAAGTATTGATATTCGCGCTGAGGAGCCTGCCAGCACCAGCGTACAATTTTATCTTTATAAAGCTTGGGGAAAATACCATTTTTATTTTTAAACTCTCTATAGATATTAGTGCGCAACGGTGCTTTTATACCAAAGAATGGGAAAAGATTGCGCATATATTTCCCCATCTGTATAGCAGCTTCAGTATTTGCATTACCTTCAAATGATGAGATTAATGGCAACAGATAAACCGGTGGCTTCATTATAAATGAATTTAATTGTTGATTAGAATAATGGTATTATAATATAATTTTATACTTAGTGGTTTTAAGAAAATACGTTGTTTTCTTAGTGGCACTACTTAACCCTGCCCCTTATATTTTGCAGCAATCATTTATTTGATAAGAATAATTTTTTGTAAAGCAATTACTTTACCTTTTTCACTTATTTGAACTATAACAATACCCGATGTTAAATTATTACTTTTTGGCATCCACGAATATTTTTTAGCATTAATGTCAATCTTGTCAATTTGTTTTCCTGCTTCATCAAGCAAGTTAATTGAATAAACTCCTTTGTGCCTAAACTTAAAATTTATATTTCCTTTTGAAGGATTTGGGTAAATTTTAACATCATTTAATTTAGGGTTATTGCTATTTAATCCAACAATTTGTTTATTCCATACGGCAAGGGTGTATTCGCCGGGTAGCAGATTATCCACATAAATATTTCCAATCGACCATAATCCAATACGGGTTTGAGGTATCTCGTGCCAATCGTTGTGTGTATTACTGCGATATAATATGATAACAGAATCATTTTCGGAGAATATTAAACTATCATCAAGATACCCTGTGTTGCTATAATAAAATTTACCGCGTGCCTGATAGCTTTCGTCAAAAACACCCTCAACTTTCCAATATCGTGATGGCGAAAGACGCAAGCCGTCGATGTGCGTTTTTAGGCTGTCGGGGGCAACCCAATTATTTGTTACCCTTATTAGTGATGAATCAGAAAGCTCATCAATAAGTATTGTGAAGTATGTTTGTGGGAATTTATAGTCCTCAGGTTCAGTAAAATACTTATAGTTATCAATAGTTGCATCTTCCATTTTCTCGTACATGTCAATAAAAGTAGCAATGGGTTGTGATGACAAAAGAGTGTTATTAATATGCTTAACAGAGTGCCCCGTGCTACCTGAAAAATGAACTGTATCAGTATAGAAATTAAAATCAGCATCAATAAAAATTACATCAATAATATTATCATCAGCAATAAAATTATACCCTTTATGCTTTTGCTTAAGCCAAATGTTTACAATAAAGCCGGTACTGTCGGTATTAACATGTGTTGAGTCGATTGAAAAATGAGGCACTCCGGGGGTCATCACCCATGCATCGAAAAACGGGGTCATATTAATGCCTGTATAATCAGTTAAAAAATCGCGTAATTCGTACGATGACATAGAATGATATGCAATACTATCGGTATTAAGATATGCTGTAATAGCATTAAAAAATAGCGAGTCGCCGAGATAATTACGAAGTGTATTTACAACAGTAGCACCTTTGTCGTAGGCTGTTTTGCCGTAAGTATATTCTTGCGGAATATTATTTAATGCCCAATATCCACCATCGGTTACATAAGCATTTTGCAAAACATTGCGGTGTTTTACTCGCATGCCGGTAATAAATTGGTTATTGCTGTATAGTCCGGTAAGATAATAAAGCTCACAAAATGTTGCCCAACCTTCGTTAAGCCACATGTCTTCGGCAGAGGAGCAGGTAACCTTATCTCCAAACCACATGTGCGACAATTCGTGTGTGTATAAATATTCGTATGTAGTTTCACCGTCAATAGCAAAATATGGGTATGCAATATTTGAAGCGTGTTCCATCGCACCAATAGCAGTACTTGTATATCCAACTTTTTCAAATGGGTATGGTCCAAAGTGTGCTTCAAAAAAGTTAAGAATGGTGTGCAAATTTACAAATGACCCTGCAACGTTTCCAATATTTGACGGTAATGTAAAAATGCTAATTGGAATAGTGTCTTCTATGCCAATGTATTCATCTTTATATTCAACATAATTACCAATAGCAACCGAGAATAGATAGGTAGGAATTTTATGTTGTTGTTTCCAATGCCATGTGGTTGTATTATTACCATTATTAATTGTATCAAGCAGCAAGCCCCCACCGGTTACCGTTAGCCCTGTTGCTACTGTTGCAAACAAGTCGTAATCAGCACGATCGGTAAAGTTATCAATACATGGAAACCAGGTTTTGCCAAGATTGTGAGGTATAGACACAAAGCCAACGCCAAGATTAAAGGCATAATTGCCCGAAAAATGAAAGCCTCCCCAGTCTTCACTAAAAGGTTGTCCGTGATAATATACCTTAACAGCAATAGTGTCGTTAACGGATATTGGATTATTAAGATTAATGTTAAGTCTGGAGTCGTCATGCGAGAAAGTTACTGCACTATTATCCACAAATACTGAGTCGGTGGTTAGGTAAAGTAGCTGAAGTGCAACATAGTTAATATTGGATACTAACGGTGTAATTTCAATTTCAGCATAAGCTGCAATCGACTTCTGTGCTGTGTTAACATCCTCAAGATGAATACTGTAATGAATTGCATGAATAGTATCTCCAATTCCATTATTTTGAATTTGCGAATAGATAGAGCCACATGACATAAGTGTAATAAAAAACAAGAAAAGTTTTTTCATAGTAAGCATCTTTAGGTAATAATTCAACCAAACTTCCTGTCGAGGAGTTCTTTAAGCTTTACAAAAGCAGTACTGTCGTCTTCCCATCGAAATTGGATTTTGAGTTCAGTAAGATAAGTTGTTACCCCCGATTTGGTTGTCAGGCTGTTAATGTCGTCCAAAATTTTATTGTATCTCCCCATGTCACCGTTAAATAATTCGTTTATCAGCAGGAATTTATCATTTATCCCAATAGCCTCTCTTATATTTTGAACATGAGTTTTTTGCATTTTATCGGCAATACTCTGTTCGTCGGTAGCATTGTATTTCTCAGCTAGAACATTATCGGCATTACCCGAAAATAAATCGTAAGTTGTTTGATGTGGAGGAGCCATTACCGGTGATTGTTTTTCTTCTTCATCGGTAACTACAGGCTCATCAGGTTTAGCGTTTTGTTCAATTTCAATTGTGCCGGCATCATCATTATGAGGAATATCAGAAGACGTAATATCCTCTGTTAAAGCTACATCCTCAATATTGGGTAGGACTATATCGCTTTCTGTTTTTTCAATGTCCGGAGTGTTATCAGTAGCAGGTTCTTCTGTTACATCATCATAATTATTTTGAAGTTCTTTTTCCAAAACTTTAGTATCTACAGTTTCTTCAACATCGGCAACAACTGGAGCATTTGATGTTGTACCGTCATCTGCTTTTACTAACATTTCGAGTTCAAAAATTGAATCATAAATCTCAACTACTTTTTGTCGCAGCAGTTCAATATCTAATAAATGAAGCTGATGTTGATTTTTTTTTAGTCTGTTAACGTGAGTGTTAATTAACTCAGATTGATTATTTAACGCTAATAATATTTTTTCTTTATTCATTGCTAAAAAGTTCCTTATTTTTGTCTTACCAAATAAACTCCAATCTTTAGAGTTTGGTATAAACTTCAAAATTAAAAATAATATCAATAATTAACTTATGTTTCTTGAAAAAGACTATAATAAATCTATAAAATCGGGATGGATTGAGGTAGTTTGCGGGTCTATGTTTTCGGGTAAAACCGAGGAACTTATAAGGCGGCTTAAGCGTGCTAAAATAGCAAAACAAAAAGTTGAGATTTTTAAACCGGCTTTTGATACTCGCTATGATGATGAAGATGTTGTTTCGCACGATTCTAACTCGGTTTCGTCAACACCTGTAGAAAATGCTACACAAATTTTATTTTATGCTGAAGATTTTGAAGTAGTTGGAATTGATGAAGCTCAGTTTTTTGGAAACGAATTGATAACTGTGTGCAATGAGCTGGCCTCCAATGGTAAAAGGGTAATTGTTGCAGGGTTAGACATGGATTATCTGGGAAATTCTTTTGGACCGATACCTAATTTAATGGCGGCTGCCGAATATGTTACTAAAGTACATGCAATATGTATGCGCTGCGGGAGTTTAGCAAACTACTCGCATCGTATTATTAAAAACGATAAGCTTGTGTTACTTGGCGAAACAGATGCCTACGAACCCCTTTGCCGCAGTTGTTTTCAAAAAGCACGACAAGAAGGATTGAAAGATTAACTATTAAGATTACTTAGTGCCTGTAAGAAAACTCATCATTTTCAAGT
>CAZGWS010000039.1:0-18024 GCA_964528805.1 uncultured Lentimicrobiaceae bacterium
CGACGACGACGTGTTGTTTTTGGTTTTTTCGATTTATCTGTCAATAACAGTTCGTTAAAATCAACTAATTCTATCATGGCCATTTCTGCATTATCACCCAATCGTTTACCAAGTTTTATAATTCTTGTATATCCACCAGGACGATCTGCAATTTTGCTAGCCACGTTTCTAAACAATTCAGTAACGGCATATTTATCAACTAAGTAGCTAAACACAACCCTTCGGGAGTGAGTTGTATCATCTTTTGATTTGGTAATCAAAGGTTCAACATATTTCCGTAGTGCTTTGGCTTTTGCAACCGTTGTAGTAATCCTTTTATGTAAGATTAAGGAAGTTGCCATATTTGAAAGCATTGCTTTCCTATGTGATGCAGTTCTTCCTAAATGATTAAAACTCTTTCTGTGTCTCATCTTGCTTATTCCTTATCTAATTTAAATTTTGATACATTCATACCAAACTCAAGACCCTTTAGATCAACTAATTGGTCGAGTTCCGTAAGTGATTTCTTACCAAAGTTTCTGAACTTGAGTAAATCGTTCCTATTATATGCTACAAGTTCGCCCAATGTTTCAACATCAGCAGCTTTTAGGCAATTGAGTGCCCTAACCGACAAGTCAAGGTCGGTAAGCTTTAATTTAAGTAATTGGCGAATATGCAATGTATTTTCATCAAATTCCTCATTAATTGATTTTTCTTCGGTTTCCAGAGTAATTCTTTCGTCGGAGAAAAGCATAAAATGATGAATTAATATTTTTGCTGATTCTTTCAATGCATCTTTAGGATGTATTGAGCCATCTGTAATGATTTCAATGATGAGTTTTTCATAGTCGGTTTTTTGTTCAACCCTAAAATTCTCAACATTATATTTAACATTTTTAATTGGTGTATGGATAGAATCAATTGCAATGGTTCCAACAACAGCATCAGGGTCAACATTTTCCTCAGCAGGAACGTATCCTCTTCCTTTTCCAATAGTAAGTTCCATACTAAGTTTAACAGATGAATCAAGATGGCAAATAATTTCGTCAGGATTTAATACCTGAAAAACTGACAAAAATTTATTAATATCACCGGCAGCGAAAACATCCTGATCACCAATAACGATATTTACTTTTTCACTATTTTCGCCTTCGATTTGTTGTTTAAAGCGTATTTTTTTAAGATTAAGAACAATCTCAGTAACATCTTCCACAACACCTTTTACTGTAGAAAATTCGTGAACTACACCATCTATTCTTAATGATGTAATGGCAAATCCTTCCAATGAAGAAAGTAAAATTCGTCTGAGGGCATTACCTATAGTTATACCAAAGCCAGGTTCAAGGGGGCGGAATTCAAATATTCCGTGGAACTCGTTAGCTTCATTCATTATAACCTTATCGGGCTTTTGAAATGCTAAAATTGCCATAATTTATATTTAATTTTAAGTTTTCAATTAGTTAATTACTTATTATTTTGAGTATAGTTCTACAATTAGTTGTTCTTGTATATTCTCAGGTATTTCATCTCGTGGAGGGTAATTAAGGAATTTACCTTGTAATTTTTCAGAATCCCACTCAAGCCAAGAAAAGCTTTTATGTGGTCTTTCCAATGAATCGGTAATTGCAATCATACTTTTAGATTTTTCTCTAACTCCAACAATATCGCCTTCTTTTAATGAATAGGACGCAACATTGACAATGTTTCCATTTACGGTTATATGACGATGTGAAACTAATTGCCTTGCACCAGACCTTGTGGGAGAGATTCCTAATCTGAAAACTGTATTATCAAGACGAGATTCAATTAATTTAAGAAGATTTTCACCTGTAATTCCTTTCTTACGAGAAGCTATTTTAAAAATATTACGGAATTGTCTTTCAAGTATTCCATAAGTATATTTAGCTTTTTGTTTTTCCTGAAGTTGAATACCGTATTCAGATTGTTTTTTTCTTCTTTTGTTTGCACCATGTTGCCCCGGAGGAAAAGCTTTTTTCTCCAAAAACTTATCAGGTCCATAAATTGGATCATTAAATTTACGTGCAATTTTTGACTTTGGTCCTATATATCTAGCCATAGCTTATATTTTTTCGATTAATAAAATTATACTCTTCTTCTTTTTGGTGGGCGACAACCATTATGAGGCATTGGTGTTACGTCAACTATTTCTGTAACTTCAATACCAGATGAATGAATAGTTCTGATTGCAGACTCTCGACCGGAACCAGGTCCTTTCACATAAACTTTTACTTTGCGAAGACCAAGGTCGTGCGCAACTTTTGAACATTCGGTTGCTGCCATTTGTGCAGCATAAGGAGTATTTTTTTTCGAACCTCTGAATCCCATTTTACCGGCAGATGCCCATGAAATTACCTGTCCTGATTCATTTGTTAAAGAGATAATAATATTATTAAAAGAAGCTTTGATATAGGCTCTTCCTATTGGCTCAACTTTAACAACTCTTTTTTTTGTATTTCTGGTCCTTTTTGCCATACTTATTCTTATTACAAGACTATGAATTAAATATTATTTGTACTATTTAGTAGCCATTTTTTTATTAGCAACAGTTTTTTTACGACCCTTACGGGTTCTGGCATTATTTTTAGTATTTTGACCTCTTAATGGTAGCCCAATACGATGTCTGATACCTCTATAAGTTCCAATATCCATTAATCGTTTAATGTTCATTTGAGTTTCAGAGCGTAATTCACCTTCAACTTTATAACCATCTGCGATAATATTACGAATACTATTTTGTTGTTCATCAGTCCACTCCTCCGCTTTCTCATTCCAATCGATACCGGCCTTTGTTAAAATTTTCTGAGAAGCGCTTCTTCCAATTCCATAAATATATGTAAGTGCAATTTCGCCTCTTTTTTTATTTGGTACATCTACTCCAGCAATTCTAGCCATAATTATTTTTTTTAATCAATTATAATCAATAACAGGGGTTACCCTTGTCTTTGTTTATATTTAGGATTTTTTTTATTAATAATATATAATTTCCCTTTGCGACGGACTAATTTGTCGTCAGCAGTTCTTTTTTTTATTGATGCTCTTATTTTCATCTTTGTATCTATTTGTATCTGAATGTAATTCTACCTTTTGTTAAATCATATGGCGACATTTCCAGTTTAACACGATCACCTGGTAATATTTTAATGTAATGCATTCGCATTTTACCAGATATATGTGCAGTAATTTTATGCCCATTTTCAAGCTCTACGCGAAACATTGCATTTCCAAGAGATTCGATAACTGTGCCGTCTATTTCAATTGATTTCTGTTTTGCCATATTTATTAGCTATTATTAATTAATACTTGTTCCACAAGCTCAAATGTTGATAAAATATCAGCTTTCCCATTTCTAACAACAACATCGTGTTCAAAATGTGCAGATGGCAGTGAGTCAGCTGTTTTTATTGTCCACCCATCATTATTTTGAATAACTTCTTTTGCTCCAAGATTAATCATTGGTTCAATTGCCAAGCACATCCCTGATTTTAATTTTGTTCCTGAGCCACGACGACCATAATTAGGAACTTCGGGCTCTTCATGGAGGTTTCTGCCAACACCATGTCCAACTAAATCTCTAACAACCGAATATCCAAAACCTTCAACAAATTTCTGAATAGCAAAACCTATATCTCCAACTCTTTTACCGGTAACAGCTTGTTCGATCCCTAAATAAAGGGATTGTTTTGTGCGATCCAAAAGCAGCAACAAATTTTCGTCAACTTCACCAACGGCGAAAGTGTATGCAGAATCGCCATAAAATCCATTTAAGATTGTACCACAGTCAACTGAAACAATATCACCATCAATTAATTCACGAGTTCCGGGAATTCCGTGTACAACTTCATCATTTATTGAGATACACAATGTGGCCGGAAAACCACCATAACCTTTAAAACCAGGTATAGCACCATTGTCACGAATAAACGTTTCTGCAACTTTATCCAATTCAATAGTTTTTATGCCGGGTTTAATAATTTTGGCAATTTCAGCTAAAGTTTTTCCAACAAGTAAAGAACTCTCTCTCTGAATTTCAACTTCTTCTTCTGTTTTAATATAAATCATCAAGAAGAAATTAAAATTACATACTAAATGTTGATGACTTACCCTTTATGCGACCTGATTTAGTCAGCCCGTCATAATGGCGCATCAGTAAATAACTTTCAATTTGTTGTAAAGTGTCTAGTACAACACCTACAAGTATTAATAATGAGGTACCTCCATAAAATTGAGCAAATCCACTATTAACTCCGGCAATTCGGGCAAATGCTGGCATTATAGCAATAAAACCAAGGAATATTGATCCCGGAAGTGTGATTCGCGATAGTATATTATCAAGATACTCAGCAGTTCTTTTACCCGGCTTAACACCGGGAATAAATCCACCATTCTTTTTTAAGTCGTCGGCCATTTGTTTAGGATTAATTGTAATGGCAGTATAAAAATAGGTGAATAAAATTATCATAATAAAGAATGTAAAGTTATACCAAAACCCGGTATAATCTGAAAAAGCAGCAGCAAAACCTGATAAAGCATCAGAATTTGCAAACCCAACCAATGTTAATGGCAAGAACATAATTGCCTGTGCAAAGATGATGGGCATTACACCAGCTGAATTAACTTTTAGTGGTAAATACTGACGTACTCCACCGTATTGTTTATTA
The DNA here is from genome assembly GCA_964528805.1 of uncultured Lentimicrobiaceae bacterium. Taxonomy (GTDB): domain Bacteria; phylum Bacteroidota; class Bacteroidia; order Bacteroidales; family F082. Next base: position 4,659 of record CAZGWS010000039.1, read on the forward strand.
CCAACAACACGTTTAGCATATTGCACCGGCACTCTTCTGGTTCCTTGGACAAGCAATATTGTAAACAGAATTACAAATATTAGAATTACAAGTTCAAGCAAGAAGTACACTAAGCCACCACCAAGTGATCCCATTTTAGAAGCAAATTCCTGAACTAGAGCTCCAGGCAGACGGGCAATGATACCAATCATAATAATTAGTGAAATACCATTACCAACACCCTTATCAGTAATTTTTTCACCAAGCCACATAACAAATAATGTGCCAGCAATCAAAATGATTGTTGAAGAAATCCAAAAGAAAATAGGTGGTGTATTAATTGCCGGGTTAAAGGGTGTAATTGCCTCGGCCGGTAGCTGAGAAACAAGATTTGCGATATAGCCAGGGGCTTGTAACCCAACAATAATTACTGTTAGATATCTAGTAATTTGATTAACCTTACGTTGCCCACTTTCGCCTTCACGTTGTAATCGTTGAAAATAGGGTATTGCCATACCGAGAAGTTGAATAACAATAGAAGCCGATATATAAGGCATAATACCGAGTGCAAAAATAGATGCATGGGAAAATGCCCCACCGGAAAACATGTTTAGTAACCCCATTAATCCGCCAGAGCCCTGTTGTTTAAGGTTAGCTAACATATTGGGATCAACACCTGGTAATACAACGTATGATCCTAAACGATAGATCAAAATAATACCAAGGGTAAAGAGTATTCTATTCCTTAACTCCTCAATTTTATTTATATTTCTAATGGTTTCTATTAATTTTTTCATCCAGTTTTAGATTTTAGTAACAGTACCACCTTGGTTTTCGATGGCTGCCTGTGCTGTTTTTGTAAATCCGTTTGCAGTAACATCAAGTTTGGCTGTAAGTACACCATTCCCTAATATTTTAATTAAGTCATTTTTTGAAACAAGACCGTTTTCTATAAGGACATCCTTATTAATTACTGTGATACTATTTTTAGTAGCAATTTCCTGTAACACTTCAATGTTAATGCCTTTAAACTCTTTACGATTTATGTTTTTAAAGCCAAACTTAGGAACACGGCGGTATAATGGCATTTGACCTCCCTCAAAACCTATTTTACGCTTGTAACCAGATCTTGACTGAGCACCTTTATGTCCTTTTGTAGATGTTCCACCACGTCCGGATCCTTGCCCACGTCCTATTCTTTTTTTGTTCTTTACAGAACCCTCTGCAGGTTTAAGATTGCTTAAATCCATTATTATATATTTTAAATTTCTTCTACTTTTAATAAATGCTTTACTTTTTCAATCATACCACTCACCTGAGGAGTTGCAATATGAATTTTAGGTTTGTTCAATTTTTTGATTCCTAAAGCTTTGAGTGTCAATTTTTGACGATTAGGTCTATTTATTGCACTTCTAATTTGTGTAATCTTTACTTTTTTCATCCTCTATTTTTTTAACAATTATCCGTTAAAAACCGTGTCTAATTCAACGCCTCTTACTTGTGCAACTGTATAAGGGTCTCTCATTTTGGTAAGGGCATCTATAGTAGCTTTTACAACAGAATGAGGGTTTGATGAGCCTTTAGATTTTGCAAGTACATTTTTCACACCAACGCTTTCAAGTACGGCACGCATTGCGCCACCTGCTATAACACCTGTACCTGGTGCAGCCGGTTGCACATAAACATGAGCCCCGCTATATTTTCCAATTTGTTGATGAGGTATAGTGCCTTGTAATACAGGTACTTTTACAAGATGTTTCTTTGCATCATCAATACCTTTAGCAATTGCAGAAGTAACCTCTTTAGCTTTACCTAAACCATAACCTACAACTCCATTTTCATTTCCAACAACAACAATTGCAGAAAAGCTAAAAGTCCGTCCCCCTTTTGTAACCTTAGTTACTCTTTGTATGCTTACCAGTCTATCTTTAAATTCTATTTCGCTGGATTTAACACGTTTTACATTTGCGTTCGTCATGATTTATTAAAATTTAAGTCCCCCTGATCTAGCAGCGTCTGCAAGCGATTTAACTCTGCCATGATATAAATATCCATTTCTATCAAAAACAACAGTATTAATTCCTGCGGTTTTTGCTTTTTCTGCTATAGCAGCTCCAACTATACCAGCTTGTTCAATTTTATTAACTTTTAAATCGACTATATCTTTCTCGCGCGATGATGCGGAAGTAATGACAGTTCCATTACTATCGTCAATAAGTTGAACATAAATTTGCTTATTACTTCTGAAAACAGACATTCGTGGACGCTCATGTGTTCCAACGATAGTCTTTCTAATCCTTCTTTTTATTCTGAGCCTGCTATATGCCTTTTTATTTTTTATTCCCATTACTATATTTTTTAACTGTTAACAGTTTCAATAGTTATTATTTATCTCCAGCAGCTTTACCAGCTTTTTTCCTAAGGACTTCGCCCTGAAACTTAATTCCTTTACCTTTGTATGGTTCGGGTTTACGCAGTGAACGAATTTTTGCAGCAACCTGACCAATTAGTTGTTTATCGATTGAAAAGAGTTTAATCAATGGATTTTTACCTCTGGCAGATTCTGTCACAACTTTAACTTCTATTGGAAGTTCCATATAAATATGATGTGAATATCCCAATGCAAGATCGAGTAATTGTCCATTTGCTTCGGCTTTATAGCCAACGCCAACTAATTCTTGAACAATAGTATATCCTTCGTTTACACCCTTAACCATATTTACAATTAACGATCTGTAAAGACCGTGTTTTGATTTATGGTCTTTTTTCTCAGTAGCTCTTTCAAGAACAACACTCCCATTTTCAACTTTTACAGTTATTACGGGATCAACAAGCTGTTGTAGCTCTCCTAATTTTCCTTTAACCTTAACAAGGTTTGTATCAGTTACACTAACCTCAACACCTTCAGGTAAAGCTATTGGCATTTTTCCTATACGTGACATTGTCTTTCCTTCTTATTAACTTACATAACAAATTACTTCGCCGCCAATTCCAAGTTTTCTAGCTTCTTTATCGGTGATTACACCTTTTGAGGTAGATAGAACTGCAACACCAAGCCCGTTTAAAACGCGTGGCAATTCACTTGCATTTACATATTGACGCAAGCCAGGGCGCGATACTCTTTTAATTTCATTAATTGCCGGCAGTTTAGTAACCGGATGATACTTTAGAGCTATTTTAATAGTGCCTTGAACTTTATTCTCTTCAAACTTATAATTTAAAATATATCCTTTTTCAAATAGGATTTTGGTAATATTTTTTCTCAGGTTTGAAGATGGTACTTCCACCATTCTGTGTTTTGCAGCAATAGCATTTCTAACTCTTGTTAAATAATCTGCAATTGGATCGGTTATCATCTGACTATACTTTTTAAATTATTACCAACTGGTTTTCTTAATTCCGGGGATTAACCCACTAAGTGCCATTTCGCGAAAGTTAATACGAGAGATTCCAAATTGTCTCATGTATCCTTTTGGTCTTCCGGTTAACTGGCAACGGTTATGCAATCTAACGGGTGAAGCATTACGGGGCAATTTTTGAAGACCTTCATAATCTCCTGCTTTTTTTAGAGCGGCACGTTTTTCTGCATATTTTGCAACCATTACTTGTCTTTTGCGCTCACGCGCTTTCATTGATTCTTTAGCCATGAGTTATGCTTTTTTTTGATTTTTAAATGGTAATCCGAATGCTTTCAACAATCCGAATGCCTCTTGATCATTTTTTGCGGATGTAACTATTGTAATATCCATACCATTAATATTGCTAACTTTATCTATATCAATTTCAGGAAAAATAAGTTGTTCGGTAATTCCGAAGGAGTAATTTCCTCTACCATCAAAACCTTTATCGTTAATCCCTCTAAAGTCACGCACACGTGGCAAAGCTACAGAAATAAGTCTATCTAAAAATTCATACATTTTAACACCACGAAGTGTTACCCTTACGCCAATTGCATTACCTTTTCTGAGTTTAAAGTTAGATACATCGCGTTTTGATATTGTAGGTACTGCTTTTTGACCGGTAATTGCCGACATTTCTTTAATGCCGAGATCTATCAGTTTTTTATCAGTTAATGCAGCACTAATACCCTGATTAATAGATATCTTTGATATTTTCGGAACTTGCATTACCGTTGCATAATTAAACTCTTTAGTAAGTGCCGGTATAATTTCCTCGTTGTATTTAGTTCTTAATCTTGGTGTTGCTTTCATTACTTAATAACCTCCCCTGATTTTTTTGAAAAGCGCATACGTTTTCCAGATTTTTCATCAATTTTTTTATACGTACGTGTTGTATTACCAGCTTTGTCAATAAGCATAAGATTAGATATGTGCACACCAGCTTCTTGCTTTAATATTCCTCCTTTGGGATTATCTGCATTAGGCTTAGTATTTTTTGATATCATATTAACGCTTTCAACAATAGCACTATTTTTTGCAATATCAACAAGTAAAACTCTACCTGATTGTCCTTTGTTATTACCAGAAATAACCATTACATTATCTCCTTTTTTTATGTGTATCTTAGTCATAACTATATTTCGTTTATTAAAGCACTTCAGGTGCTAATGACACTATTTTCATAAACTGTTTTTCACGCAATTCGCGAGCAACAGGTCCAAATATACGTGTACCTATCATTTCTCCAGCTTGATTCAACAAAACTACAGCATTATCGTCAAAGCGGATATAAGATCCATCTCTACGTCGCACTTCTTTTCTGGTTCTTACAACAACAGCTGTTGCTACTGCACCTTTTTTTATATTACCAGAAGGGATTGCACTTTTCACAGTTACGATTACCTTGTCACCAACAGATGCATATCTTCGTTTTGTTCCGCCAAGTACCCTGATGCAAAGTACTTCTTTTGCTCCGCTGTTATCAGCAACAGCAAGTCTTGATTCTTGTTGTACCATGGTTATTTAGCTCTTTCTATGATTTCTACTAATCTCCAATTTTTATTTTTACTCAACGGACGTGTTTCCATAATTCTAACTGTATCACCAATTCCACATTCATTACTTTCATCGTGAGCGATAAACTTTGTAGATTTTTTAATGAATTTACCGTAAACAGGATGTTTAACGCGACGTTCCACTTGCACTACAATAGATTTCTCCATTTTATTGCTAACAACCAGTCCGCTTCTTTCTTTTCTTAAGTTTCTCTTTTCCATCATCTGATTACTTATTATTATTTTCTGCGATAATTCTACTCCTCATTTCCGTTTCAAGTCTTGCAATAGTTTTTTTATTTGCACGAATATCATGAGGGTTTTCCAAAGGAGATACTGTATGATTTAGCCTAAGTTTAGTCAAATGTTTACGTTCTTCTTCTAAACGTTCAATTATATCAGCTTTACTAAGTTCTTTAATTACTTCTTGCTTCATTATCTTATTTTTTATTACTCAGAGTAATCTCTTCTAACAACAAATTTTGTAAGTACGGGCAGTTTTTGTGCTGCAAGTCTCATGGCCTCCTTTGCAACGGCAACAGAGACACCTTCTGCTTCGAATAAGATGCGTCCCGGTGTAACTCTTGCTACAAATAATTCGGGAGCACCTTTACCTTTACCCATTCTTACCTCTGCAGGTTTTTTTGTAACAGGTTTATCAGGAAATATTTTAATCCAAATTTGTCCTTCACGTTTCATATACCGCGTAACAGCCTGACGAGCAGCCTCAATCTGGCGTGAAGTAAGCCATCCTTCTTCAAGAGTTTTAATTCCAAACGAACCGAAAGCCAATTGGTTACCCCTTTGGGCATTGCCTTTCATCTTCCCTTTTTGCTGCTTTCTGAACTTCGTTTTTTTAGGTTGTAACATACCTATATAAATTTAATAATTTACTTAAATAACTTTATCTGTGCTACTATCTTCTTTTTTGTCTTCCACCTCGTGGTGAAGAGTGTCGTGGTCGTTGTTTTGAAGTATTAATGCTTGGAGAGACTAAATCGGGTTTACCATAAACCTCACCTTTAAATATCCAAACCTTAATTCCAATACGACCATATGTAGTATGTGCTTCAACGAGTGAATAATCAATATCGGCACGCAAAGTTTGTAACGGAATACGACCTTCTTTATACATTTCACTACGAGCCATCTCAGCACCACCAACTCTACCTGATATAAGTACTTTAATACCCTCAGCACCAAGGCGCATTGTTGATGCAATTGAAGTTTTGATTGCTCTACGGAATGAAACTCTTCCTTCGATTTGACGTGCAATGCTTGTGGCGACAATATTAGCATCTAATTCCGGTCTTTTAATTTCCGAAATATTTATTTGTACCTCCTTATCGGTAAGCTTTTTTAATTCTTCTTTAAGCTTGTCAACTTCAGAGCCTCCTTTACCTATAATAATACCAGGACGAGCTGTAAAAATAGTAATAGTTACTAATTTAAGTGTACGCTCAATCATAATACGCGAAACACCTGCTTTAACAAGACGGGCTTTAAGATATTCGCGTATCTTACCGTCTTCAATAAGTTTAGCAGAAAAATCTTTTCCACCATACCAGTAAGAATCCCATCCTTTGATGATTCCTAATCTGAGCCCTATTGGATTAGTTTTTTGTCCCATTATTTATCTGTATTTTCAGTAACAACATCCTCTACTTTTTCTTCCATTTGCATTCTATTTCCAAGTATAAGTGTAACATGATTTGATCTTTTACGGATACGATGCGCTCTCCCTTGAGGAGCCGGTTGAATTCTTTTCATCATCCTTCCACTATCAACGCTAATTTCCTTAATATATAACTGGTTGTCTTCCACACGTTTTCCTTCGTTTTTAATTTCCCAATTAGCTATTGCAGATCTCACTAACTTATACAATCTACCTGCGGCTTCTTTTGAAGTATGCTGAAGGACACTCATTGCAATTTCAACATTCATACCTCTGATTAAATCTGCAACAAGGCGCATTTTACGTGGCGAAGTAGGCACATTACGAAGACGGGCAACGTAAAGAGTTTTACGTGCTTCTTTTCTTTGCTCAGCACTTATATGTTTTCTTGATCCCATTTTCTCGTCCTTTATTTATTACCTTTATTCTTTTTACCAGCATGTCCTCTAAACAATCTTGTTGGAGCAAATTCGCCTAGTTTATGACCTACCATATTTTCGGTAATATACACTGGTATAAATTTATTTCCATTATGTACAGCAATAGTTTGTCCTACAAAATCAGGAGAAATCATTGATGCCCTTGACCAAGTTTTCACTACAGTCTTTCTTCCAGACTCAATATTAACCATAACTTTTTTCTCGAGTTTAACATCGATGTATGGTCCTTTTTTTAACGATCGGCTCATAATAAATTTAATTAATGCTCCCTAATTATTTCTTTCTTCTTTCAATGATATACTTATTAGATGCCTTTTTCTTGGCACGTGTGCGATAACCTTTAGCAGGTAGTCCTTTACGCGAACGAGGATGTCCACCAGATGATCTTCCTTCACCACCACCCATGGGGTGATCAACAGGGTTCATGGCTACGCCACGAACACGTGGACGACGACCTAACCAACGATTACGACCAGCTTTCCCGGATTTCTCAAGATTATGATCAACGTTAGAAACCATGCCAATAGTAGCTTTACATGTCTGTAGTATCATTCTGGTTTCACCTGATGGCATTTTCACTATTGCAAACTTACCTTCACGTGTCATTAACTGAGCATACGAACCTGCACTTCGCGACAATTTAGCACCTTGTCCTGGACGTAATTCAAGATTATGAATAACTGTTCCGAAAGGTATATCACTTAAATACATTGTATTACCAATATCAGGGGTTGCCTTTTTTCCTGACAGTATTTTCTGACCAACTTTAAGCCCATGAGGAGCAACTATATATCGTTTCTCACCATCAACGTAATTAATTAAAGCAATACGTGCAGTACGATTTGGATCGTACTCTATTGTTTTAACTATACCGGGAATATTTTCTTTATCCCGTTTAAAGTCAATTATTCTATATTTTTGTTTATGACCTCCGCCTACGTTACGAATAGTCATTTTACCGTCATTATTTCTACCACCTGTACTTCTTTTACCAACAATAAGGCTTTTTTCAGGCTTATTGTTAGTAATATCGTCAAAAGCGCTTATAATTTTAAAACGCTGACCCGGGGTTGTTGGTTTATATTTTTTTAGAGCCATTACTAAATGTTGCTAAAGAAATCAATTGTTTCACCTTCTGCTACAGTAACTATAGCTTTTTTAAAGGCATTTGTCTTACCAGAAATTACGCCAGATTTTGTGTTGCGCGATTTCCTTTTACCTAAGTAATTCATAGTGTTTACCGAACGTACTTCAACACCGTAAAGTTCTTCCACTTCAACCTGAATCTGAATTTTATTTGCTCGTTTATCAACAATAAATCCGTACTGGTTTAGTTTAGCACTTTTGGTTGTCATTTTTTCGGTAATAACCGGTTTTAATATTACACCCATCTCTTTATCAGTTTTATTTGTTTGCGAATACTTCAACAACTGTACCAAGGGAGCTTTCAACAAAGACAATGTTATTTGCATGAAGAATCTCATAAGTATTGATTCCTTCTGCTCTTAAAACTTTAACATTTTGAATGTTTCGTGAAGCCAAATATATATTTTCGTCAGCTTTGTTCAAAACAAGTAAAGTTCTTTTATTGTCAATTTTGAAGTCTTTTAATATTTTCTTAAAATCCTTAGTTTTTGGATTGTCAAGATTAAAGTCTTCTACAATTATAATACTACCTTCTTTTGCTTTATATGATAATGCAGATTTACGCGCCAACCTTTTCACTTTCTTATTCAACTTGAATGAATAATTTCGTGGATGTGGACCAAAAATACGTCCTCCACCGCGGAACATTGGATTTTTAATACTCCCGGCACGAGCGGTACCTGTACCTTTTTGACGTTTAATTTTTCGTGTGCTTCCAATTATATCACTTCTCTCTTTAGAATCATGAGTCCCTTGACGCTTGTTTGCCATATATTGTTTTGCATCAAGATATATGGCATGATCGTTGGGCTCAATTCCAAAAATGGAATCATCAAGCATAACCTTTTTATCGGTAGCTTCTCCACTTACCTTATGAACTATTAACTCCATCTTTCTAATTTTACTAGTGAATTATTAGGGCCTGGAACAGCTCCCTTTAGAACTATTACATTTTTCTCCGGTATAATTTTCATTACCTTAAGGTTTGTAATTTTCACACGGGCACCTCCCATTCTACCAGCCATACGCATACCTTTAAAAACTCTTGAAGGATATGACGATGCACCCAATGAACCTGGAGCTCTTAATCTATTATGCTGACCATGCGTAGCATCATTAACACCTCTAAAGTTATAGCGTTTAACAACACCCTGAAAACCTTTTCCTTTTGATGTTCCAACAACATCAACAAATTCACCTTCGTTAAATACGTCAACCGTAACTACATCACCAAATTTCTTTTTTTCTTCAAAACGTGTAAATTCAACAACATACTTCTTTGGTGAAGTTTTAGCTTTTGCAAAATGACCTTTCATTGCCTTAGTAGTATGTTTGTCTTTTTTCTCCTCATAAGCAAGCTGAATGGCATCATAGCCGTCAGCTTCCACGGTACGAACCTGGCTTACAACGCACGGTCCGGCTTCAATAATGGTACATGGAATATTTTTCCCATCTTCATCAAATATGGCCGTCATACCTATTTTCTTTCCTAATAATCCTGACATTGTTACAAATTTTTAACCCGTTTATTGTTATACTTTAATTTCAACCTCAACTCCACTTGGAAGCTCCAGCTTCATAAGTGAATCAATAGTTTTAGAGGATGAGTTAAAAACATCCATCAATCTTTTATAAGTGCTTAACTCAAACTGTTCTCGTGCTTTTTTGTTAACAAAAGTTGAACGGTTAACTGTAAATACTTTTTTATGAGTTGGTAAAGGTATTGGACCACTAATTACAGCACCCGTAGATTTTACCGCTTTTGCGATCTTTTCAGCTGATTTATCAACCAAATTATGATCGTACGATTTTAACTTTATTCTGATTCTTTGACTCACGTTAGTATAATTTATCTAAAAATTTCCTTTTATTTTCGTTATTACTTTTTCTGAAATAAACTCAGGTGCTTTTTTAAAGGAGCTAAACTCCATACTTGACGATGCTCTGCCGGATGTTAGTGATCTGAGGGAAGTAACATACCCAAACATTTCGGATAGTGGTACTTTTGCTTGCACAACTTGATATCCAACTTTAGCAGTAACATTCTCTAAAATTGCCCTTCTTTTATTAAGGTCGCCGGTAACATCTCCTAAATAATCCTCAGGTGTTACAACTTCAACTTTCATGATTGGCTCTAACAAAACAGGCTTAGCATTTTTTGCAGCAATTTTAAATCCAACCTTTGCCGCTAATTCAAATGACAATTGGTCAGAATCAACAGGGTGGTACGAACCATCTATCAATCTAACCTTCATATTTTCGATAGCGAAACCGGCTAAAACACCATTTTGCATTGCAATTTCAAATCCTTTCTTTACAGAAGGAATAAATTCTTTAGGAATATTACCTCCTTTTACTTGATCAATAAATTGCAACCCGATTTCGCCTTTATCAGCAGGTCCTAACTCGAACTCAATATTTGCAAATTTACCTCTGCCACCGGTTTGTTTTTTATAAACTTCTTTATGTAATTTATTAACGGTAATAGCTTCTTTATAGTTAACTTGAGGTTGACCTATATTACACTCAACGTTAAATTCACGTTTCATTCTATCAACGAGAATATCGAGATGTAACTCGCCCATTCCGGATATTATTGTCTGACCCGAATCAGGATCACTAGAAACTTTAAATGTAGGATCCTCTTCCGCAAGTTTTGCAAGGGCAACAGACATTTTATCAATATCCTTTTGCGTTTTTGGCTCAATTGCAATACTAATAACAGGTGCAGGAAAAGTCATTGCTTCCAAAATAATCGGATGCTTTTCGTCTGTAAGAGTATCGCCGGTATGCATTGTTTTAAAACCAACTGCAGCACCAATATCGCCAGCCTCAATAACATCAAGTGGTTCTTGTTTATTAGCGTGCATTTGCATTATACGACTAATTCTTTCTTTTTTACCTGTAGAAACATTTAGCACATATGAACCTGATTTTAACTTACCGGAATAAACTCTAAAAAAACATATTCTTCCAACAAACGGATCTGTAGCAATTTTAAATGCCAAAGCACTAAAATTATCATTAGGATCAGGATGGCGAACTTCTTCTTTATTGGTTTTCGGATTAATTCCGTAAACAGAATCAACATCAAGTGGGCTGGGTAAAAATTCAATAATCGCATTTAAAAGCATTTGAACTCCTTTATTTTTAAATGCAGACCCACACATTACCGGGGTTATATTCATATTTAATGTTGACCTCCGAATTACGCTTATCATTTCTTTAGCAGTAATAGAGTGTGGGTCATCAAAAAATTTCTCAAGTAACTCATCACTCTCCTCAGCAACGCCTTCAATAAGTTTCATCCTATAGTCATAGGCAATTTGCTCTAGATCTTCAGGTATTGGAATCTCAACAATTTTTGTCCCATCTGTATCATCTTCCCAAACGAATGCTTTATCCTGAACAAGATCCACAACGCCTCTAAAATCATCTTCGGCACCAATAGGGATTTGAATTGCAACCGGATTTGCTCCCAACCTGTCTTTCATTTGCTCAATTACGCCAAAGAAATCAGCACCGGCTCTATCCATTTTGTTAACAAAACTAATTCGAGGAACTTTATATTTATCAGCTTGCCTCCAAACTGTTTCTGACTGAGGTTCAACTCCTCCAACGGCACAGAATAAAGCAACAGCTCCATCTAACACACGTAATGAACGTTCAACCTCAACAGTAAAATCAACATGCCCAGGGGTATCGATAATATTTATTTTGTATTTTTTATTAAATAGCTCCCAATACACTGTTGTGGCAGCAGAAGTTATTGTAATACCGCGCTCTTGCTCTTGAACCATCCAATCCATAGTGGCACCACCGTCATGAACTTCTCCCATTTTATAATTACGACCTGTATAATACAAAATACGTTCAGTAGTAGTGGTTTTTCCGGCATCAATATGAGCCATAATACCAATATTACGGTTTAAGAGTAGTTTGTCGCTATTTTTTTCCTGAACTGCCATTAATTTTCTATACTATTATTCTTATTTAGAATCTAAAGTGTGAGAAAGCTTTATTTGCTTCCGCCATACGATGTGTATCTTCTTTCTTTTTAAAAGCCGCTCCCTCTTCTTTATAGGCGGCAAGGATTTCTCCTGCTAATTTTTTACCCATGCTTTTTTCGTGACGCTTACGTGAGAAACCAATAAGGTTCTTCATCCCTATTGACATTTTTCTACCTGATCGAATTTCTGAAGGAATTTGAAATGTAGCACCTCCAATACGTCTGCTTCGTACCTCAACGGAGGGAGTAACATTTGACAGGGCTTTTTTCCAAACATCAACCGGATTCTCTTCTGTTTTATCAGCTACAATCGACATAGCTTCATAAAACAGTTTATATGCAGTACTTTTTTTTCCACCCATCATCATATTATTTACAAATTGTGTAACCAACACATCATTGTATTTAGGATCGGGAAGTATTATTCGTATTTTTGGTTTCGCTTTTCTCATAATATAAAGCTTATGCTATTAACTATTATTTTTTAGGACGTTTTGTACCATATTTTGAACGGCGCTGTGTACGACCTTCAACTCCTGAGGTGTCAAGTGCTCCACGGATAATGTGATACCTAACACCTGGCAGATCTTTAACACGACCTCCTCTAATCATAACAATAGAGTGTTCTTGCAAATTATGTCCTTCACCTGGAATGTATGCATTAACCTCTTTTCCATTTGTAAGTCTAACCCTTGCCACCTTACGCATAGCCGAATTAGGTTTCTTTGGTGTGGTTGTATAAACCCTTACACAAACACCGCGACGTTGTGGACATGCATCAAGAGCAGGAGACTTGCTCTTATCAATGAGCTTCTTACGTCCTTTTCTTACTAATTGTTGTATTGTAGGCATATGTAATATTAATTTATTAACTCCTCAAATTTTGGAGGCGCAAAAGTATAAAATATATTTATACACTCCTCATTTTATTTTTAATAATTTCAGAAAGTTTTCAAGGCGATATACCGGAGGGGGTTTAAAACCACACAACAACTTTAAAATTGAGATTGTTGCGCCGGAAACCTATATCGTTTTACCTTGTCAGGTTCCTTAACTATTACGTTATCAGTTAGTTTTGTCATTTCTATCCTCAAACGGGGTGCAAAGGTAAAAAGTTTTTTTTTATTAACAACTCTTTGGTGATAAATTTTTATTTTATTTTC
>CAZGWS010000040.1:0-17795 GCA_964528805.1 uncultured Lentimicrobiaceae bacterium
AAAACGAGAAGAACACAGTATTTGGTGTTTTCTTGCAAGACTAATTATGCCTTTAATGTTTTTTATCTAATTTTGTCATCCTATTTTATCTATAAATTATCATTATGGAAGTAACACGTATTTTTGATCTGATTTCTCATTACGAAAATAATTACAAAATTAAAGACGATGTATTAGTAGGAAAAGAAAATGGACAATGGGTTAAATATAATTTGGCAAAATACAGAGAAACAGCTAATAATGTAAGTTACGCCTTATTGAATTTGGGAATAAAAAAAGGTGATAAAATAGCAACTATCTCCAACAATCGTCCGGAGTGGAATTTTGTTGACATGGGTATTATGCAAATAGGAGCAATACATGTACCTCTTTATCCAACAATTAGTGCCGATGATTACAAATACATTATAGTACATGCCGACGTAAAATATGTTTTTGTGTCCGGAAAAGAAATTATCCGAAAAGTTGGGCACATCCTCAAAGCTCTTGACAATATTAAGGAGGTATTTACATTTTCAAAAGTTGATGGCTATAGGCATTTTGACGAAATTATCAGCCTTGGAAAAGATAACCAAAGTAAGGTTAAGCTATTTGACATAACCAATTCTATTAATAAAAACGATATAGCTACATTAATATATACTTCCGGTACCACCGGTTTCCCAAAGGGAGTTATGCTTTCGCATGATAACATACTAAGCAATGTCCGCTCATTATACTACATTTTTCCGGTTGATGAAAAATCGAGGGGGTTAAGCTATCTTCCTCTTTGTCATGTTTACGAAAGGACTGTTAATTATATTTTACAATATAAAGGCGTATCAATATATTATGCAGAAAACATGGCCACTATTGTGGATAATATTCAGGATATAAAACCGCATATTATGACCACTGTTCCTCGTTTGCTCGAAAAAGTATATGATAAAATTATGGCAAAGGGCAGAAAACTTAAGGGGATTAAAAAGCAGATCTTTTTCTGGGCTGTAAATATAGGATTAAACTATCAGTACGATAAACCATACAGGCTATTTTATAATGCGCAACTTAAGATAGCTAACAGTTTGGTTTTCAGTAAATGGAGAGAGGCTTTTGGAGGTGAGATGCGCTCAATAGTGTCAGGTGGCGCAGCCCTGCAGCCCAGATTATCTCAGGTTTATAACGCCGCCGGCATACCCGTTGTTGAAGGCTATGGCATGACGGAATCCTCACCTGTTATTGCTGTTAATACTTATGAACCCGGTAAAAGAAAAATAGGTACGGTTGGTCCCCCATTAAGAAACCTTGAGGTCCGAATATCGGAAGTTGGTGAAATACTTGTAAAAGGACCAAATGTTATGGCAGGCTATTACCGCGATAAAGAAATGACCGCACAAACTATTATTGATGGGTGGCTTCATACAGGTGATGTTGGGTTAATTGATGATGACGGAATGCTCAAAATTACAGGGAGGATAAAAGAAATATTCAAAACTTCTATGGGTAAATATATTAGCCCTGTCCTACTCGAAAACAAAGTAAAAGAATCTCCGTTTGTTGATCAGATTATAGTATTAGGTGAACATCAAAAATTTGCAGCAGCATTAATTGTTCCTGATTTTGAGTATTTGGCTTCATGGTGCAAAATAAAGGGCATCCCCTATTCAACTAATAAAAAGATAATTGCCGATAAAGCCATTAAAAATCGCTTTAATAAGGAAATCGATTGCTTTAACAAACAGTTTGGTGCTACCGAAAAAATTAAGAAGTTTGAATTAATCGACCATGAATGGACTATTGATTCCGGCGAAATTACAGCAAACTTAAAACTAAAACGAAAGTATATCGAAAAACAACATAAAAAGCTTATTAACAGTCTGTTTAATTGATTATTGATTTACAAATAACATTGTACCATTCGTTACTGTTTTGTAGATAATTCAATATTAACTGTTATTTCATTATCATAAATACCAACTCTTTAAGATTACCATAGCCTGTTGAATCATTACTATCAACACCTTTGCTTCTCAAATCAAGTATCTTAATTTTAGAAATAATTTCAATTATTTTTCGAAGAGGGAATACATTTGAAGCCTTTGCATAATCTTTAACAAAAAATGGATGAATACCTAACTCTGAGGCTATTTTATTGGGCTCTTTATGTTTAATGTAATGGTAAAGAAATATCTTAATAAAATAATTGTGCAGCATGGGCGATATCATTTGCAAAGGATGATCCTTAGGATTTGCCTCAAAGTAATTTACAATACGATGCGCTTTTAGCCGATCTCTTGCGACAAGCGCATTTTGCAGCTCGAATAAATTATAATCTTTGCTGATGCCTATGTTTTGCTCAATTTCAACCTCAGTAATCTGCTGCTGCTTTTCAATATTAATTACTAATTTATCAATCTCATTAGTAATTTTCCCTAAGTCGTTTCCTAAATACTCTGCCATAAGCCGCAGTGCTACAGCAGAAATTGAAAAACCCTTAGTTCTAATCTCAGTTTCAATCCAGCTACTAATATTCCAGTCTTTTATTCTTTCAGAGTTCAATACAACTGCTGACTCTGACGCATTCAGTTTTTTATAAAAGCTCTTGCGTTTGTCAAGTTTTTTGTATTTATAAGCTATGATAAGAATAGTAGTTTCTAAAGGCGACGCAATGTAAGTTTCAATGCTTTCAATATTATTAATGTATTGAGCCTCTTTAACGATGACTACCTGATAATTACCCATCATTGGATACCTGCGACTTAAATCAACAACATCTTTTACAGTAACATCACGCCCATAAACAACAGTTTGGTTAAAACTCTTCATCCCTTCATCAAGGATGCTTTTTTCCAATAGCGAAGTTATTTTATCAATAAAATAAGGCTCTTCACCGGTTAAAAAATAAATCGGAGAGAAGATATTATTTTTAATATCCCTTGTTATTTCGTCGTATTTCAAACCTAAAACCTAAGATGTTTGACGGCAACCCCGTCATTAATAAGTTCTTTAAGCGACCGGATACCTATTTTAAGATGCTCCTCAACAAAGTTTTTACTCACTTTTAAATCGCTTTCAATTGTTTTAATACCCTCCGGTATCATCGGCTGATCAGTAACAAGAAGTAATGCCCCTGTGGGGATTTCGTTAACAAAGCCAACGGTAAATATTGTAGCTGTTTCCATGTCGATTGCCATCGAACGTGTTTTGCGCAAATATTTTTTAAACTTTGAATCGTGTTCCCACACACGCCTGTTTGTAGTAAAAACAGTTCCTGTCCAGTAGTCTCTTTTAAACTCGCGTATTGTTGTTGAAATAGCTTTTTGCAGACTAAATGCCGGTAATGCCGGTACTCGTTCAGGCAAGTAATCGTTTGATGTTCCCTCTCCTCTAATGGCAGCAATTGGTAATATTAAATCGCCAACATTATTTTTACGCTTTAGTCCGCCGCATTTTCCAAGAAACAGAACTGCCTTAGGATTAATGCAACTAAGCAAGTCCATTATTGTTGCAGCATTAGCACTACCTATACCAAAGTTAATTATTGTAATATTACCTGCGGTAGCACATGGCATTGGCTTCCCTCTGCCAACAATTTCAACATTATTCCATTTGGCAAACAAATTAAGATATTCCGAGAAGTTTGTGAGTAGTATATATTCACCAAAATTATCTAATTTCATCCCAGTATAACGTGGCAGCCAGTTTGAAACTATTTCATGCTTATTTTTCATAAAACAATATTTTTAGCAAAATTAATTATTTTTTGCATTTTTATAGTAGTTTTAGCAATCATAAAAATACTTATTATATGAAACTAAATCTCCCTGAATATCAATTTAAAACAAAAGTGAACAAATTTGGTAAAAATGAGATATTTGATGAATTTAGAAAGAAGTATGTGTTGGCGACACCTGAAGAATTGGTTAGACAAAATTTTATTAGATATTTAAAAGAAGAGAAAAATTATCCCCCCGCACTTATTGCAATCGAAAAAAAAATAAAAGTTAATAAACTAAATAAACGCTTTGATGCAGTAGTTTTTAATCGTAACGGTAAACCTATACTACTAATCGAATTAAAATCGCCCTCCGTTAAGCTCTCACAAAAAGTTATGGAACAAATATCAGGCTACAACATTAATCTAAATGTGAATTACTTAATAATAAGCAACGGTTTATCACACTATTGCTGCTATGTTAATAAAAAAACAAACGCTTTTAAATTTTTAAATGAAGTGCCTGATTTTAATACTCTTATTTAAGAAAACAGCATTATCGAATAAAATTCGTCAAATCTTTCTTTTTGAAACGGTAAAATATAGTACCTTTGCTTGCTAGTTGCCTCGGCAATAAAAAAGGATATAAGTTTTTTTGGCTTGATGGAATTCAGCTATTGAGTTGATTAAACAAGTTTTTAATAATTATTAGATGTACTATTTGTTACATATCATTCAGAAAATAAAAATTTTAAAAAGATGAAGAAGATTTTAATCCAGCTTGGTTTATTTGTAATAATTGTTGTTCTTGGTTATTTTGTTTACAATAGCATAATGGAGCCCGTAAGGTTTAATAAAGAAAAGTTACAAAGAGAAAAGGTTGTTATTCAGAAACTTAAAGACATTAGAAGCTCACAGTTTATTTATAAGCAACTTATAGGCTCATATGCTCCAAACTTTGACTCACTTTTATCGTTTCTTAAAATTGCCGAAATACCAATAGTTAAGATTGTTCACGATCCAACAGACACAACCTACACAAAAACTATTAACGACACTATTGGATACATTAATGTGGTTGATACATTGTTTGGTAAACGCAATAATTTCAAACTGTCGCAGCTTGATATTATTCCTTTTTCTGATGGCGAGCTATTTAAAATGCAAGCTGATACTATTAAAAGAGGTGGAGTAAAGGTTAATGTTTTTGTTGCTAAGGCTCCATTTACATCCTTTTTAAAAGGGATGAATGAGCAATCAGTAATCAATATTATTTCAAAATACGACGACCTTGATAAATATGCCGGTCTAAAAGTAGGTTCACTTAAAGAACCTTCAACTGATGGTAACTGGGAGTAAACAACAACCTTAAAATGGCTTTACAGTTAACTCCAAATATTAGTTATTTTGATAAGTCTTTTAAAGAGTCGTTGACACGAAATTACACTTTGTCTATTCAGCTTTGGCAGGAGGGGCTGTCTTTTACGGTTTACAATCCGGAAAGAAATAAATTTGTAGGCGTTGAGCAATACACATTTAGCGGAATTAAAAATGTTGACGAATTGCCGTCATTTTTGGGCAAACTTCTTAATAATCGCCCATCGTTTACTTTTCCGTATAAGTCAGTATTTTTAACTTACCAAAACAGATATTCAACATTAATACCTGAACCACTATTTGATAGCAGTAGGAAAAACTTGTATCTCGGATTTAATCAACCATTCCAAGAAAACAGCAGGATAATTTATGATAAATTAAAAAACAACCAAGCGGTAAACATTTATTATTTGCCAAATCCGGTGGTAGAAAAAGCAAAAGATTATTGGCCTAACGTTAAAATAATGCATTTCTCAACCGCATTGATAGAAAGCTTATCAATAAATTATAAGAACAATGCCGATGCGAAAACCCTCTTTGTAAATCTTCGTAATAATTGTTTTGACCTCGTTTATCTTAAAGAAAATAAAATTCACTTTTATAACTCATTTGAATTTATTACCAAAGAAGATTTTATCTATTTCCTCCTTGTTGGCATCGAGCAGTTGATGCTTAATCCGGAAGATGTTAAGCTAATTATAATGGGGGAAATTGATAAAACTGATGACAATTATCGCATGATAGATCAATACATTAAAAATTATATATTTATTGACAAAAATGATAATTATGGTTACTCATACATATTAGACGACCTAAAACATTATAAATATTACACACTTTTTAATACACTGCAATGCGAATAATTAGAGGAAAATATAACCGGAGAATTATTTCGCCTCCCACATACCTGCCGGTACGCCCCACAACAGATATGGCTAAAGAGAGTTTGTTTAATATATTAAATAATTATTTAGATTTTGATGCGAAAAGTGCACTTGATTTATTTGCCGGTACCGGCAATATTTCGTATGAGTTTGTGTCGAGAGGGTGCAGTGCTGTAACTGCCGTTGATAAAGCCTCGGAATGCTTAAAGTTTATTGCTGAAACAGCACAAAAATTTAACATGACTGAACTCCACACAATGTATATTGATGTTTTTAGCTTTCTTACTAACACGTCAAATAATTATGATATAATTTTTGCTGATCCTCCATATAATCTTACAAATATTACTGATATTAGCAAGTTGGTATTTAAAAATAATTTGCTAAATCAAGGAGGCTGGTTGATTATAGAGCACCCCGCCGAAATTAATTTCTCAGAATCTTTAAACTTTTATGACCATAGAAAATATGGTAGAGTTAATTTCAGCTTTTTCCATATAAAAGATTAATAAACTTTTCAAAAATTAATACAAATAATTTTATACACTTCAGTAAAAACCATAACACAAATGCACGTAGCTATAGCAGGAAATATCGGATCGGGAAAAACAACACTTACACGACTTATGGCAAAACATTTTGGATGGAAGCCACATTATGAAGATGTTGAAAACAACCCCTACCTTCACAGTTTTTATGAAGATATGAAAAGATGGTCATTTAATCTGCAAGTTTACTTTTTAAACTCACGATTCAGGCAGGTTGTTGAGATTCGCGAAAGCGGTAAGAATATTATTCAAGACAGGACCATCTATGAAGATGCTCATATTTTTGCCCCTAATTTACACGATATGAACCTTATGTCATCTCGTGATTTTGAAAACTATAAATCACTTTTTGAGTTAATGAACTCATTTATACAACCTCCCGATTTGCTTATTTATCTGCGCGCATCAGTACCAACACTTGTTGAACAAATTCAAAAAAGAGGCCGCGATTATGAAGAGTCCATCAGACTTGATTACTTAAAACTTCTTAACGAAAGATACGAAAACTGGATACAAGGTTACAAAGCAGGTAAGCTACTGATTATCAATGTTGACAACATGGAATTTAACAATCCCGAAGATCTAAGCATTGTTATTGACAAGGTAAACGCCGAAATAAACGGACTCTTTTAATATTAATATAAATAATAAATCTCAAATTATAGTTACATGAAAAGCATAGGAATAATACCGTCCAGATATGCATCTACTCGTTTCCCGGGAAAACCTTTAGTAAATATAAATGGAAAAACTATGATACAAAGGGTTTATGAACAAACAATAAAATCAAGCAAACTGTCAAAAGTTGTTGTTGCTACCGATGACAGTCGTATATTCGAACATGTAAATAACTTTGGCGGACAAGTGCTTATGACGGGAAGCCAACATCTAAACGGAACTACCCGATGCAATGAAGTAATATCACTACTGAAAAATAAAGGAGAGTATTTTGACATTGTGATAAATGTGCAGGGCGATGAACCATATATTAATCCACAACAAATTGACAATACTGTTTCGCTATTCAATGACGATACAGTTCAAATAGGAACTCTTGCAAAAAAAATAACCTCAAACACAGAACTATTTGACCCAAATATTGTAAAAATAATACTGAACAAGAAAAATCAAGCAATATACTTTAGCCGATATGCAATACCTATGCTTCGCAGTGTTGACACCAAAGATTGGTTGAATTATTTTACATACTATAAACACGTTGGCATCTATGGATATAAAACAAATGTTCTTAAATTAATATCAACTATGGCAAAAGGCAAATTGGAGCAAGCCGAAAAACTGGAGCAACTAAGGTGGCTGGAAAACGATATTCCTATATCAATAAATATTACTGATTTAGAGAGCATTGCGATTGATACTAAAGATGATTTGCTAAAACTCGAAACTTATTGTTGACTTCTTCGTATAAAATGTTTACTTTAGCAGGTTCAGTATAAAATTAATACACATGAAAATAGCAAAGTACGTAGGCAATTTGTTATATGATTACGAATGCGTGGTTATACCTGGCTTAGGTGGATTTATTACTGAAGACAAATCAGTATCAATAAATGAAGTTACACATAACTTCTCACCCCCTTTTCGTAAAGTTCATTTTAATATCCACCTCCGTGCTAACGACGGACTTCTTGTAAACCATGTGGCACAGCAAGAACAGATTGGATATAAAATAGCAAAACAAAGAGTTGACCGATTTGCCTTTCAATGTCATAATGCCTTAATTGCCGGTAAAAAAGTAAATTTCAAAAATATTGGCTCAATTTATTATGACTCTGAAAAAAATATTGTCTTTGAACAAGATACTAACGCTAATTATAATCCAAACTCTTTCGGCTTAGGAAGCTTAATTTCGCCGGTGATAAGGAGAGTTACTGATGAACAGAAAATTAAAAGTGCTGTTAAAACATCTATTTCTACAAAACATAAACAAAAAAAACCTGTTGACAGAAAAGCCAGTAAGAAAAGTGAAGATAACAACACTAATAAAAATAAAATCCACATTAAAAGACGTAGATCGTCGTTTACTAAACAATTGATATTTTTACTGGTAATTATATTTTTTATTGGTAGCGGATACATATACATGAGAAGAGATGCCATGCAATATTATTTTAACAAATATGGTTCTCGCATACCTTTCTTTTATACAAGTGTTAACGATTATATAGCAGACAATATAACACCAAGTCATTTAGCAGAACTAAGCCGCAGTACTGCATCATTTTTCCCTTCATTTTATAGTAACGATAAAAAATCAGCAACTGTAAAGCAACCAGATAATGATGCATTACAAGTATCTGAAAATTCTGATGATGACAATATTACTGTGGAAATTAATGGCGAACCTACAATAGCTTCACATAGTGGAGATATTGAAGAAATAAACCACGGCAACACCGAGGAAGAAAATAATGCAAAAGTGGCAGTCGCCAAAACAAGTGCTAACAATACGGTTACTAAACCAAATCATAGCAAAACAAAATTGTTTGCAAAAAAGTACTTTATTATAGCCGGCTCATTTTCAAATGAATCAAATGCCAATATATTAGTGAAAAATTTAAAGAGCCAAGGTTTTAATGCATTAATTGCCGGCACAAACAAGTACGGTATGTATAGAGTTGCCTTTATGTTAGTAAAAAACCGTCCATTGGCAGAGAGTAATCTATTAGCCATCCGCAATAGTAACAACCCCAAAGCATGGTTACTCGTAAAATAGAAAATACTTTACATAGTGAAAGGGAAAAATAAACTTAAACATTTTGCCGAAAACGAAACATTCGACAATATGTTTCAAGCTAAGTATCAAGATGTTGTTAAGGGTTTTGGTCTTAAAGGCAAATGGGATATCGACTTTTTTAAAAATAAAGGTGATATTGTTTTAGAACTTGGCTGCGGTAAAGGTGAATATACAGTTGGCTTAGCGCAGATAATTCCTAAAACAAATTTTATTGGTATAGATATTAAAGGAGCCCGGATTTGGCGCGGACTTAAAACTGCCAACGAAAAAAAAATGAACAATGTCGCATTTATACGCACGGGCATAAATCTTATTGAGTATTATTTTGATAATAATGAAGTATCCGAAATTTGGATTACATTTCCCGATCCCTTTCCACGGCAAATTAATCAGAAAAAACGATTAACATCACCACAATTTCTGAATAGATATTACAAAATACTCAAATCCAATGGGGTAATTCATTTAAAAACTGACAATATTCTTTTTTTCGAATATACATTAGATGTAATAAAGGAACAAGGGCATCAACTTTTATACGCTACATATGACGTATATGGAGAAACAAACGACCTACTTGTTACTCAAATCCAAACATACTACGAAAGTAAATGGCTTAATAACAACACAAAAATTAAATATCTAAAATTTGAACTAAAATCATTGTGAAATTAGAAAAAAGTTTTTTCCAGCAAGTTTATGAAGTTACTGCCCTAATTCCCTATGGCAGAGTTACTTCATATGGAGCAATTGCAACATATTTAGGGAGCAAAGGATCTGCACGTATAGTAGGTTGGGCATTGAATTCAACAAAAAACTCAATAAAAAACATACCTGCACACAGGGTTATCAACAAAAGCGGATTACTAACCGGCAAACATCATTTTGGAGGTATAAACACAATGGCAGAACTCCTTACCAACGAAGGTCTTATAATTAAAGATAATAGTATTTTAAATTTTGAAAAAAAATATTGGGATCCAAATATCGAGTTATAAATTTATTCAATATTATCCTCAATAAACTCATAAGTTACTCAGATGCAACCCACAAAACTATTACTTTTAAAAAGAGTAATAATTATATATTAAAGAAGTTAGCGATTATTATGTATTATTGTATCTTTGTCGCCTGATAAATGTTCATTGATGTACGGTAACCAAACAAGTATTAGTTCAACCAATTTAGGACTCCTATTTACATATTAAATATTCGGAGAGGTGTCCGAGTGGCTTAAGGAGCACGCTTGGAAAGCGTGTGTACGCCAAAAGTGTACCGCGGGTTCGAATCCCGCCCTCTCCGCACATGCCTAAAGTTTATGAGTATATAATAATACCGTTCTTAATAGCAAAGTTTGACCTCTTAATATATGCATAAGCAATAGCCACTTAGCAATATAGCCGGTATATTGAAATTATTTTTTATCTTTTTGTTGTAGAATAAAATATATTTATAACTTTGTCCGTTCATAAAAGTAAACTAAAAACTGAAAATAATTTTTATAATCATGAGAAAATTTATTGCCTTTTTATCATTAGTTATGCTACTTAGCGTGGTAACATCAAGCTATGCTTATGCGCAGGATAGTACTTTGGAAGACACAGCAGCAATAGCCGAAACTATATCCGGAGATTCAACAACAACCGCTGCAGAAATTGCTCAAGATGTTGCTAAAGCTGCAATTACACCTGACAAACCATTATCGTTTCATCAGGTACTAAAAGAAAAATTTATTGAAGGTGGTCCCGGATTTATGGGTATTGTACTCTTAGTATTAATCTTTGGATTAGCTATTAGCATTGAGCGTATCATTTATTTAAGTATGGCCTCAATTAATACGGGCAAACTACTTAAAAATATTGAAGATGCTCTTAGCGATGGTGGTGTTGAGTCAGCTCAGGAAGTTGTACGTAACACAAAAGGACCTGTTGCCGGTATATTTGGCGAAGGACTTAACCGCTACAGCGATGGTGTTGATGAAGTTGAGAAGGCAATAGTAGCATACGGAAGTGTGGTTACAGGTAGATTAGAAAGCGGTGTAAGCTGGATTTCTCTTTTTATTGCTCTTGCTCCTATGCTTGGATTTATGGGAACAGTAATTGGTATGATTAAAGCTTTTGATGACATTGCAGCTGCTGGTGATATTTCTCCTACCGTTGTTGCCAGTGGTATTAAAGTTGCCTTGCTCACAACTGTTTTTGGTCTGATTGTTGCCATCATTCTACAGATCTTCTATAATTTTATTGTTGCCAAAATTGATAGCCTTATAAATGATATGGAGGATAGTTCAATTGCATTTATAGACATTGTAAATAAGTTTAGCAAAAAATAAGAATCATGAAAGATAGTATTGCAAATATTACAAAATGGATATTATATCTGTTGCTGTTGCTATCAGTGATTCCGGGAGTATTATTCTATGCCGGATTGCTTGATACGGAACTCTTTATAAATTGGGCAAAAGTATTGCTGATTGTTGCCGTTATTGTGATGATTATTTCACCCATATATGGCTTTATTACTAACCCACAAAATATGATTAAAATGCTCATCAGTATTGTTGGGCTAGTTGTGGTTGTATTAATAGCATACTTTTTGGCAGGTAACGAATTTTCAAACTACCAACTTGAACAAATAAGTGCTACAGCAGAAACATCAAAATTAGTTGGTATGGGTTTATATGCAACATACATAGCTTTCGGGCTTACTGTTTTAGCAATTATTTATTCATCAGTAGTTAAATTTTTTAAATAAAATAGGTTATGGCTAAAAGAGCAATTCCTGAAATAAATGCAGGCTCGATGGCAGATATTGCTTTCTTGTTGCTTATATTTTTTCTTGTTACCACTACAATGGATGTTGATACAGGTATTACCAGAAAACTGCCCCCTCCTGCTTTAGATGATGTTGATAATGTTCCTGTAAAGGACAGAAACGTACTTAAAGTACTAATCAATAGTCAGGATCGCCTGCTTATTGACGGCAAACCCGGAAGCGTAAGTACTTTAAAACAGAAAGTTATTGACTTTATGGGTATTCATCCTGATAACCCAAAATACCCTGAAATTACTACTAAATATATAAAGGATTTAGGTTTAGATGTACAGATGTCTAAAGGTATTATTTCATTAAAAAATGACAGAGGTACATCTTATGATATGTATATAGCTGTGCAAAATGAATTAGCAAGTGCATTTCATGAAATGAAAGATGAATTATCAATAAGGTTGTTTGGGCTTAAGTATGACCAGCTTATTAATGAAGATGAAATAAAAGGAATTAATAAGGCTGTTCCGGTTCGTATTTCAGAAGCAGAACCCGAAGATATAGGAGGTAAATAGTATGTCGAGATTTAAAACAAAAAAAGGTAAAGAGTCACCAGCAATAAATACTTCATCATTACCTGATATAATATTTATGTTATTGTTCTTTTTTATGGTAACAACAGTAATGCGCGAAGTAACACTAAAGGTTAAAATGAAATTACCAATTGCAACAGAAGTTCAAAAGCTTGCAAAAAAGTCATTGGTGAGTTACATTTATATTGGTCCGCCTGTAAACTCAAAATTATACGGAACTAACTCAAGAATACAACTTAATGATAGCTTTGCAAAAGTTGGTGATATTCAAGAGTTTGTTGCCAAAGAACGTCAGGATCGTGATGAAGCCGACAGAAAATTTATTACAACTTCTCTTAAAGTTGACGGAATAACAAAGATGGGCATCGTTAGCGATGTGAAACAGGAACTGAGAAAAGCAGGTGCTCTAAAAATTAATTATTCAACTCGAAAAGGGAAAAATTAATTAATCGATTATGTAAATAAAATATTTAAAGACTACCAATTATATTGGTGGTCTTTTTTTTGTGAAACCTAACTCATACTATTTTCAAAATCTATTATTTTAACACATATATTCTTATAACTTTAAATGTTAATTCCCATTCCCCAGCCGGTAACAAGAGTTAGTTTATTATTACCTTAAATCCGCAAGCATGTTTGTAACAAAAAAGCATAGAGTGCGCCAGTATTAATAAAGCACAGAAAAAAGCAACGCAAGCGTAGCCAAAGTTACGGTGAGTAGGCTTTTTCGAGTACTATCAATGATGACGTGCTATTTGGCTTTACAGTAAAAGATGTTTGCGGATTTAAGGTATTAGTAAAAAAATAATTTTTAAATAGATAGCCTAAATTTTTATATGTCTCCCCATTCCTTCTTTCTGGAACAACATCATCATAAGCCAAATAGTAATAAGCAGGCTTCCAATTACATATACCGTATTAGTTGAAGTGCCAAAATTATCCATAGTAACCTTAATATAACCGTTGTGGTGTAAGTAGAAGATTATCACCGATGATGCATTATTAATAAAATGGGCAAAAATAGGTACCCAAATATTACCCGTAAATACAAATAAATAACCTAAGATTAATCCCAAAATAAATCTTGGTAAAAAACCATAAAACTGAATATGAATAGCACTAAATATTATTGCAGATAAAATTACCGCAAAATGTATATTTTTTAAAATACTATTAAGAAGCTTTAGCAATACCCCCCTGAATAATAACTCTTCTCCAATCGCCGGTATCACAGCAACAACAAGCATGTTTACCAGTAACCCGGGAATAGTTGACGCTTTTAAGAAAATTGTTGTAAGTTTCTTAGCCATAACTTCCTTACCCATCATCCAATCTTGCAATCCGGAAAGCGAATCAGGTAAATTTAGTTGTCTGTTAATTTCATCAACATAGTTATTAAACGGGAGTATTGAATAAATAACCATCCCACCGAGTAAAATACTAATTAGTTTTGGCAATCTATTAGCAGAAACATATTCAAAAGTATTATTACTTACCAAATAAGAAAAGAATAATACCGGTAAAATAAATACACCAACCTGATTAGTAACCTGATAAAACTTAAGAAATGCAACAGCCTTTGGAGTAGCAGGATGTGAAATAAGTGCACTAATGCTACTTAATGACTCATTAAAAAATAGCATCCCTGCCACAAGCCCCGCTAAAGAAATGGCAATAGCAAAAACAAATACTATCCCCAACAGCAGAAATAGTTTTCCGGTTGGCGAAAGTGAGCTAAAAAAAGAGATCCTTGTCATTATTATAGTTTATTATGAAGTATTGGCAAAATTAATATTTTTGCACAAATTATTATTTAAGTTACAATATAGTATTGATAAAAATAGATAACATAAACCTCGGTGAATTTCCAATATTACTTGCACCAATGGAGGATGTAACAGATCCACCGTTCAGGTATGTATGTAAAATGTTTGGTGCTGATATGATGTACACCGAATTTATCTCATCTGAAGGCTTAATACGAGATGCCGCAAAGAGTGTTAAAAAGCTTGACTTTGAAGAGTTTGAACGCCCTATTGGTATTCAAATATTTGGTCATGATATTAATTCAATGGTTAAGGCAGCACAATATGCAGAACGTGCAAATCCTGATTTAATTGACATTAACTATGGGTGTCCTGTAAAAAAAGTGGTTTCTAAAGGAGCCGGATCCGGCATATTAAACGATATACCAAAGATGGTTAAAATGACACAATCTGTTATTAATGCCGTTAAATTACCTGTAACAATTAAAACACGTTTAGGGTGGGACGACGAACATAAAGACATCGTTGAGATTGCAGAACGACTTCAAGATGTTGGTGTTAAGGCTATTACTATCCATGGTCGTAGCCGAACACATAAGTCAAGTATTCCTGCCGATTGGAAATTGATTGGTGATGTAAAGAATAACGCCAGAATGTATATCCCAATATTTGGCAATGGCGATATTACT
The DNA here is from genome assembly GCA_964528805.1 of uncultured Lentimicrobiaceae bacterium. Taxonomy (GTDB): domain Bacteria; phylum Bacteroidota; class Bacteroidia; order Bacteroidales; family F082. The sequence continues at coordinate 15,082 of CAZGWS010000040.1, forward strand.
GATGCCAAATCTGCAAAATATTTTAAAGATACCTTTGGCGTTGACGGACTAATGGTTGGAAGAGGTGCTTACGGAAATCCCTGGATTTTTAATGAGATTAAACATTATTTAAATACCGGCAACTTACCTTTAGCCCCCAATATTCATGAAATAGTTCGAATATGCAATATTCAGCTTAAAAAATCAATCGACTGGAAAGGCGAACACAGGGGTGTATTAGAGATTAGAAAACATTGGGCAAGCTATTTTAAAGGTTACCAAAACTTCAAACCTTTTAGGATAAAACTAATGGAAACTACATCATATAATAATATTGTTGAGTTACTTGATAAGATTGAAAAGTACTATTCGTAATCAATTTTAATGATGCAAAGGCAATAATATTGCAATTAAATTACATATATTTAACATCCTTATATTTAATACATTTATAGTTAATTGAATCTTAGGCTATTTTTCACTACTTTTGCATTATCAAATATTACTAATAAATACATTATGGAAAAAAAGAGGGTGCTTTACGTAAATCAGGAGATCATGCCCTACCTGCCTGAAAATCAAATTAGCAAGATAGGACGCTTTTTACCACAAAAAACACAAGAATCAGGAAAAGAAATCAGAACGTTTATGCCGCGTTATGGCTTAGTTAACGAGAGGCGCAACCAGCTGCACGAGGTAATAAGGCTATCAGGTATGAACCTAATAATTGATGATATCGACCATCCGTTAATAATAAAAGTTGCATCAATTCAACAAGCCAGAATGCAGGTGTATTTTATTGACAATGAAGATTATTTCCACCGTAAATTTTTATTTAGAGATGCTAATGGAAAGTTTTTTGGTGATAATGATGAGAGAACCGTTTTCTTTGCAAAAGGAGTTCTTGAAACTGTTAAAAAATTAGGTTGGGCACCCGATATTGTTCATGCACATGGCTGGTTTTCAAGTCTTATTCCTTTATACATAAGAACAGCTTATAAAGACAATCCTATTTTTAGTAACCTAAAAATAATCTTTTCTATGTATGATGATGGCTTTAAAGAAAATCTTGAAGAAGGTTTTATTGAAAAAATAGTAATGAATGGATTAAATAAAAACGATTTAAAACACTATAAAGAGGGTAATTACGTTTCAATGATGAAAGGTGCAATTGACAGATCGGATGCATTAATTCAGGGTAGTGAGAATATTGATTCTGAAATACTAAAATACGCAAAAGCATCCGGAAAACCTATGTTAGATTATACAGAAGATGAAGATTACTATATTGCCTACAATAAATTTTATGACAAAATTATCGATGAAAAAGAATAATCCGATAATCTCATTTTATAGTTTCAACTTACTTTCTTTAATAGTCTTTTCGCTTTTGCTCAGCTCCTGTGCTAAAGATCCGGGCAAAATAGGACTCATTATTCAACCCGAAGAAAGCAAACTAAATGTCAAATTCTCAGATACTTCAGCAATATATGGCTATTCTGTACGGATTGACTCAATAAGATCAGACAAATTAAGTGTTAGTGCTTTCGGTAGTTTGAAAGATCCGGTATTTGGTGGCACTACAGCCGGGTTTTATACTCAGTTTATTCCTTCTAATAATGGTCATGATTTTGGTATAGACAGAACTCTCGATTCTCTTGTCCTTCAATTACGTTATCAAGGCTATTATGGCGATACTAACGTAATCCTCACGGCTCACACCTACGAAATGTTACAAGGTATCAGTAAAGACAGTGTTTACTATTCAAACTTGCAACTGACTTTAAACCCAACCGATTATAGTAATTTCACATTTTCGCCGCACCCAAACGATAGTGTAATATTGATAACCGGTGATACAATAGCACCGGTACTGCGACTTAATTTAACAAATATTGACCCAAGCCTCGGACAAAAGTTATTAGATGCAACTACAAGTGATATGGAGGACGCAAGTACATTTCAGGAGTTTTTTAAAGGTCTTTTTGTGCAATCGCAACCTGTTAACGAAAATGGGGCTATGGTTTACTTCGGGCTTTCATCCTCAAATACAGTATTATCGTTATATTACAGCAGCAAATCTAACGATACAGCTGCATTACAAGATTCACTAAGGTATGATTATTATATTTCGAGCACAACAGCCACCGTAAATAAATATGAACATGACTATTATTCAGCTGATGTAGAATTTAAGTCGCAGGTTATAAATGGCGATACTTTAATAGGCAGACAACAATTTTACGCTCAGGGATATGGAGGGGTTAGAACAATACTTAAAATTCCAAACTTAAATAGTTATGCCCGCCTTGGCAATGTTGCTGTTAATGAAGCTAAGCTTGTACTTCCTGGTATATCTAATGATGAATTTTTTGATGCTCCATCACAAATGTTCTTACTCGAAGTAAGTGATGACGGTGTTGGAACATCATTACCTGACCAATTTGAAGGAAATGCATATTTTGACGGATTATATAATAAATCACAAAATTCATACGAATTTAGAATTACAAGATATGTTCAATCATTAATTAGTGATACCACATTACCCAATAAAGGGTTGTACTTATTTCTTTTTGGAGGTTCAGTTCATCCTGAACGTTTTATCTTTAAAGGGAACGAACAAAATGCTGATTCCAGTGCCACAATAAAACTTGAAATTTTATATACTGATATGTAATCTTTGCAAGAAAACGCCAAATACTGCGTTATTCTCATTTTTGAATCAGTCAACT
>CAZGWS010000041.1:0-17637 GCA_964528805.1 uncultured Lentimicrobiaceae bacterium
ACTTATTAGTTCCACGATCTGAAAGGTGATATAATAAGCAGCTCCCTGATTATTAATTTGATATGCGACATACATAAAGCAAAAGTAATGATAATTAGGGGGATCTTCTGAGAAAGCCCGATGTTGATAACGAAGCCGTAAAACGAAGCTGTATTAGTAAACTGCGGGTTGCAGCAATGTAGCTATCGGCGTTCTACAGACTATCATAATTTTCGTCTTGTACAAGTGCAAGCTTCCTATCCGTAATTAGTAAAAATGTTTGCAGTTTAACACCGAGTTGTATTGATAACAACTGGTAAATGTATAGATTATTACTTTCCCCTACCTTGAAGTACAATTAAGACTGTGTAAATCAATATCTTAAAGTCCATAGCTATTGACATATTTTCAAGATATAGTATGTCATATCTTAATCTTTCCACCATTTCATCAATATTTGATGCATAACCAAATTTAACTTGCCCCCACGAAGTTATTCCTGGTTTAATTTTCAATAGTAACCGGTATGGAGGTGCTTTTTTTATAATCTGATCGATATAAAACTGGCGTTCGGGGCGAGGTCCAACAAGAGACATCTCACCAATTAACACGGTATAAAACTGTGGGATCTCGTCAATACGTACTTTGCGAATGAATTTACCAAAGGGGGTGATCCGAGGGTCATCGTCAGAAGACAGCTGTGGACCTTCACGTTCAGCATCATCATACATCGACCTAAATTTGTGCATCTTAAAAGGTTTACCCTTTCTGCCAACCCTGACTTGTGAAAATAATATATCTCCTTTTGACGACATTTTTACTCCAATTGCTGTAATAATATAAACCGGAATCAACAGTAACATTGCAATTACAGAAACAACTACATCAATAGCACGTTTAACAACCTGCTGCCAAGCAGGCATCAGATCTTGTGAAATCTCAATAAGTGGTGTGTGAAATATGCCTGATAGCTTTACCGAGCCAAACATAATATCTTGCATCAAAGGAATAACTTTTATTAGTACATCAGTAGTTTCTAATTCTGTAATTATTCGTTCAATGGTGTCAATCTCCGATCGTTCAATGGCAATAATTACTTCAATAACTTTATTATCTGCAATAATTTTATTAAGATCTTTATATGCTCCTAAATGTGGTAAATATTGCGCAATTTTGAAGAATTTAAAATCATGTACATTAACAAAGCCAATAAAGTTATTACCTGACGAAAGTTCCTGTTTTGTTATGTCGTTATAAACTTTTACCGAATTACCATTGCTCCCAATTATTACAGTATTAAATCCTATTTTACCTGAATGAATACGTCTTACGGTTGCAGTAGTTATAAATAATCTAAAACTATAAGTTAGTATAAAGTGCAATGAAAACAGAACTATAAAAAACTGATAATACGATTGATAGGTGAGGATAACATCATCAAGGATTAAAACAAAAAAGATAACTGTTACACCAATTAATGTAACAAATACAGTTTGCCCGAGCTCTTTCAGTCGTGCTTTACGATATATTCTGCGGTAAGACCCAATTACAATATACAGTATGAGCCAGAAAATTGGGACAATGAAAATGCCAAGCCAAAACTTTCTATCATCTATAACGGTATTTATATTTGGAAATACAGATGGGTTTTCTGAATATTTACGATAAAGATAAAACAAACTCCAAGCAAGAGCTGCTGCAAGCCAATCAAAAAATACATATTTTGATACCTGTAATCGTCTATTCATTATCTATTTACTATTTTAAGATTATCAATATATATTTTAGCATTGGATGATCCATTCTCAATCCCGGCTTTAAAAATTAATTTATAGTCGATTGCTTGTGGGTATAATGATAAGTTTGATCCTAAATTTATATATATTTTTTTCCATGCGTCGGTGTGGTTTAGTATTACCAAATCAACTGATGTAACTTGGCTGGCATCACGAATTAGCAACCCTACATCAAGGAAATTATCAGTTTTAAAATTCATTTCAAGAATAACTACCGTACCCTGTTTTTGTACCTCAAAACTACCAAAAGTAGTGCCGGCGTACTGTTGTTTGTCGGATGTTAAATTAATAACTCCTGAATATCGTGAATTGGGACTTAAAAATGCAACAGGATTATTTGCAGGGCTGGTTCGCATAATTATAGTATCGCTCCAACTTGTTTTTTCAATGGAGATTTCCGTTTCTTCAAAGTCCTCTTTCCATGGGAATTTTATACCTGAATAATATGTAGTTGTAAGCTCACCAAGTTTGCGAATGGTGCCTGGAATAAAATCGAACTCAGCTATTATTATTGGTTTATAAAATGGATATGGAACTCTGGTACTTGATATGCCATTTAACTTAATACCTGGTCGTATTTCGAGTTTATGTTTACCTTCTGCCAATATCGGAATTACAGCACCTGCTGTGTCATTTTGTGGAAACTCAAAAACTCCAAGTAGCTCATCATCAACATATATCCAAGCGTCGATAATATCGCTTGAGCTGGTGCCTTCTTCGTAGTATGAAGTGTTTATTTTAATGCCTTGTATGCTTATATATGCAGGAATGGTTTGCGAGCTATTGAATTTATAGCATCCGGTTGCAGTAAACATGCTAACAAACAACAAAATAATTAAACTGTAGTATAAATTAAATCCTAATCTCAAAAATATTTTTCTTATGCTTTTAATAACGAATATCTTAATATGTTATTGTACTCAGTTAAATTAATTGATGTTTTTATATGTGCAAAAAAAAGTAATTCAACTCTTATTATTTAATAACATAAATATCTATTGTGTTTATGAAAGTACAGGTAAAAGATTATACTTTATTTAATCAACTATAGATGTGTGTGCTGATTTACTAATTTCTTCCATAATCATATGTGCTACATTTAAAGCTTTATAGCCATCTTTTATAGTAACTTTGGGTGTTTTCCCAAAAACAACAGAGTCTTTGAAACTTTTCAATTCTTCAACAATGGCGTTTATTTCATCAACCTTTGGCTTATCAAAATAAACTCTGCGCTTTTTTTTATCCGGACCAAGATCAATTACCATTGCCATTGGGTCTTCAGGTTCGTTATCAATCTCTTCCATTTTAATTATTTCGGTAACTTTGTCAAGAAAATCAACAGTAATATATGCATCTTTTTGAAAAAATCGAGTTTTCCTCATGTTCTTAAGTGAGATTCTACTTGCAGTAAGGTTTGCAACAGCGCCATTTTTAAACTCAATACGAGCATTAGCAATATCAGGAGTATTACTAACAACATTAACACCGTTTGCATGAATATTTTTTACCTCAGAATTTACAACACTCAGTATCACATCAATATCGTGAATCATTAAATCAAGGACAACGGGAACATCGGTGCCGCGAGGGTTAAATAATGCAAGCCTGTGGCACTCAATAAACATGGGGTTAATTAAAGCTTTGTGGGCTGCCTCAAATGCAGGATTAAACCTTTCAACATGTCCAACCTGCACTCTGACTTTTGCTTTTTTAGCCATGTCAATCAACAAACGTCCCTCTTCGGGTGTAGTTACAACAGGTTTTTCAATAAAAACATGTTTTAAACTTTCAATTGCACTTTTAGCACAATTAAAATGTTGTATTGTTGGTGTTACTATATCAACAACATCGACGGCAGCTATCAAATCATCTACATTTTTAAATCCCTCTATTTCAAATTCCTGTTCAACTGCCAGTACACTATTTGGATCGGTATCATAAAATCCAACCAGCTCATAACCTTCAATTTGTTTAATACACTTTAAATGTATTTTCCCTAAATGCCCTACACCTATAACTCCAATTTTTACCATAATTGAAAATTTTTGGCAAATGTAATTCTTTCTTGCCGTCAATATTCTTATTTTCGCACAAAAATCTATATATTATAATGGTCGACTCATATCGTCATAAGGGAATGCGTAAAAAGCTGGTTGAAAAGATAAAGCAGAAAGGGATAACTAATACAAATATACTAAATGCGATTAATAAAATACCAAGGCATTTATTTCTTGATTCTTCATTTGTGGAATATGCTTACGAGGATAAACCGTTTCCAATAGGCTCAGGACAAACAATATCGCAGCCATATACCGTTGCTTTTCAAACAGAAATATTAGATGTGCAAAAAGGTAACAAAGTTCTTGAAATTGGTTCAGGTTCAGGCTATCAGGCATGTGTGCTGGAGGAGATTGGTGCTAAAGTTTACAGCATTGAACGTCAGCGAAAGCTATACCATAAAACGAAACAATTTATAGGTAGCTTAGGGTATAAAATTAAATTTTTTTATGGTGATGGATTTAAAGGTGTACCGGCTTTTGCTCCTTACGACAGAATCTTAATTACGGCTGCAGCCCCTGAAATACCTGAAAATTTATTGCAACAGCTTAAAGTAGGAGGCAAACTCGTTATTCCGCTGGGGGAAGGCGATGTGCAAACAATGTTAAGATTAACAGTAGGTGATAATGGTAATATTGTACAGGAGACTTTTGGTGCATTTCGATTTGTACCTATGCTAAAAAACAAGGCTGACGATTAGTTTCTTCTATATTGATTTTATTATCCGGATAATTCCTATCTTTGAAACAAAACTAAGAAAATGAAAAAAACTTACACTAATCTCCAAAAAAAAGCTCACGTTAATATTGTGCTTAAAAATGCTAATTTTTGCCATGTTAGCATGGCTGATGATAACAGCCCATACATGGTAACTGTTAATTTTGGTTACGATGATAAGTATTTGTATTTCCATTCGGGACAGAATGGTAGAAAAACTGAAATGATTGCTAAAAACTCTTCCGTTTGTTTTGAGCTTAACTACGGTGCCGAGGTAATTTCAAAAGATATGGCATGCAACTGGGGTACAAAATTTAGGTCGGTTATTGGTTTTGGTAAGGCCAAGTTAATTATTGATGATGCTGATAAGATTACAGCTCTAAAAGCAATTATGCACAAATATTCAGGTTCAAATAATCACGAATTTAATGTACATGTAATGGCACACACAAATGTCTATCGTATTAGCCTTGATAATGTTACTGCAAAAAATAATCATTGGCAATGGGATGACTAACATGAATTTCAACTTCAAACAATACTCAAGGTGCTTAGTAGTACAACCTATAGTGTGTGAAATTACACCATTGTTAATAAAGGCAAATTAATATCGACTACAGAATAACCTTGTAATTCTTATTAATTCTAATTGTAGCTTTGTCTTTTATTGATTGTACGACCTTGTGCTCCTGCTCTAACACTCTCCATCTAAGCAGGTTGTCAGGCTCTTTACCTCTGCTTGATTGTGCTTTCTTAGTTTCATGATATGTTAATTCTATTAGAATGCGCATGTCGATACCGGGAGTGTTGATTGCATACAGTCCGTCAATAATAAGCATGTCAATTCCGTTAAAATCAGTAATTAATTCGTCAATTTGCTCAGTAACTAAATCAACACAAGGCATTGATGATTTCCTGTTGTTTTTAAAATCGTCAATTGTTTTGCTGATGTCATTCCAGCGATATTCATTTAACCCCACAACATTCTCAACACCATTTTTCTCACGCCATGCTGCTCTTTCCAATGGCAGTGTGTTATAGTAATTATCAATATGAATTGGTTTTGCAAAAATGCCATGCTTACGCAGATTTTTTGCAATAACATGTGTAAGCTCCGATTTCCCAGACCCCGATTCGCCGGAAATAGCAACGGTATATTTGTCTTTTCTGTGTTTCAGGATTTCTTCTGTAATTATCGCAGCAGCAGCACGGTGCTTGTCGGTTATTAATAGTACGTCTTCTAACATTTTGGTATAATTAATAATTTTTTTCAGTATTTATCAGGCTAACTTTTGCAGAAAGTTAGTACGTATTTTTTTCTCCCTTTTTAATTTTATGTTTTTTGCCAAATACAAACAATTCACAATCATTATCTGTAACAACAATTATATTATTTTGTGAAATTTTGAATTGATAAACTGTATTTTTAAAGGTAAGTGAGAATTCTATTTTTTTCCAATGTTTGGGTAGATTTGGATTTACTTTAATTATCTTGCCCCTAAGGTCAACACCGGCAAAAGTAGAAATTGCTATCATAATAGTACCGGCCATAACTCCGGCGTGTATTCCTTCGGCGGTTGTGCCTCCCTGAATATCATTATAATCTGATGTTAATGCGTCTTTGTAAAGCTCCCAACTTAGTTTAGTATTGTTAATAATATTAGCAAGATGTGCATGTACTACTCTGCTCAAAGTTGAGCCGTGTGATGTTCGTTTGAGGTAGTAGTTTAGGTTTTTCTCAAGGTAATTATTTGGAAGCTTGTAGTTTAGTTTACTAATAATATTACTAACTTCATCAATTTCGAGATTATAGAATACCATAAGCATGTCAGCTTGTTTGGCAACTTTATAATTGTCAGCTGATTTTCCCTCGGCTTTTAGCAGGCGATCCATTCTGTAAATATTATCATATTTATTTTTATAATAATCCCAATCAAGTTCTTTTAGTTTAAAGTAGCCATCGTACTGCGCAATAATTCCATGGTTGTTTATAACCAAATTTAGCTTATGTTGAATATCTTCCCAACTAAGTAATTCACTTTTTTGAAAATTAATTTTGTTGGTTAGCTTTTTCACGGCAACATCGCTAATTACTGACAGAAGCTTGTTTATTTTACTAAACATCCATGCTGTCATAATATTAGTATAAGCATTGTCGGTAATGCCGCCTTCTTTTGCATCGGGATAACTTTCGTGAAATTCATCAGGACCCATTACTTTATCAATACTATAGCGTCCTGTTTTTGTATTAAAGCTTGTTTTGCTTTGCCAAAACCGGCATATTTCAATATACATTTCCGCACCATAGTCTTCAATAAACTTAATATCGTTAGTTATATTAAAATATTGCCATATGTTATATGCAATGGCTAATGAAACGTGGCGTTGCAATGAGCTGTAGTCGTCGCCCCACTCTCCCGAAACCGGATTGAGGTGCATTATTTGAGTCTCTTCTCTGCCATCACTTCCACTTTGCCAAGGGAACATTGCACCTTTGTACCCATATTCAAGTGCATATTCACGAGCCTTGTTAAGTCGTTTATATCTGTACATTAATACTGCTTTTGCCGTTGACGGGAAATGAATATCGTAGAATGGGAGTATAAAAAGTTCATCCCAAAAAATATGACCTCGGTAGGCTTCTCCGTGCAATCCACGTGCAGTTATTCCTGCATCAATAGTTTTATTGTGTGGTGATGCGCTAACCAGTAAATGATATATGTGTAAACGCAGCATTTTCTGGGCAATTCTGTCGCCCGTTAATTTAACATCAACTTTTTGCCAGTTTGCAGTCCACGCTAAACTACTTTCACTAAGTATGTTATCAAAGGATTGCATTTTTGACAATTCTTCGAGAGCTTGGTGCAAGGTTTTTTCACCATTATTGTTTGAGTCGAAAATTGCAACAAGTTTTTCAAGTGTTATCGTTTTATTTATTTCTGCTTTTTGATCGATGTATGTGTAAACGATACCCTCATCGGTGGTAACACCAAAACTGTTGGAAATTATTTTTCCGTTATTTATTAATCGAAGTTTTGCTGCTTCTGTAATTTCAATTGCTGATTGCGAAGTTTTAACAGTAAGCCAACTAATATTATCTTTACCATCTTGGTTGACAGCTTGTAAATGCTTATTGTTTAGATCCTTATAACGATTTACCCCTTCGTTTTTAATTGTACCGTCAAGTTTACTTGATATGCTTAATTGTGCTGAATAGTTTAGTGGGGTAAGGCTATATTTAATAGCTGCCTGATGTGGACGAGCCATGCTTGCGATTCTTGTAGATTCCACAAGAGTTTTATGTCCTGCATTATCCGCTACAATCATTTTACGTGTAAGCAGTCCGTTTCTAAAATTTAACTTTCGTGATATTTGTTCAATTTTTTGACTGTTAGGGTCAAACCATGGTTCATCGTCAATTTTAAAATTAAGAGAAAGCCAATTTGGTGCGGCCACAAAATCCTCATTTTCAATATCTTTATTGGCAACTTGAGTTGTAAGCCGGTTGTAAAGACCTGCGATGTACGTAGCCGGATAGTTTATGTTCGAAGCATTAGTTTCTTCCATTGCACCGCGTGTACCAAAATATCCGTTGCCAACTGTAAGGAGTGCTTCATGCGATTTTTCTTTTGATGCGTAATAATCGTTATACAACAGCTGCCAACTATCGTTTTCAATTCCTGAGGCAAACCAATCATTAATTTCTGTGATAGTTATTTCTTCAAGGTCGTTAACTACAATGTCGGCTCCATTTGCTTTTAGTGCCTCGTTATTATCTTCGCGTGCCAAGCCAAGCACTAAACCAAAGTTGCCATTTTTACCGGCTTGTACACCTGAAACAGCATCTTCAACAACAATTGTTTTATTAATATCTGCATCAAGATTTTTTGCTGCCGTTAAAAAAATATCGGGTGCAGGTTTCCCCTTTAAGCCTATCTTCATCGAAACGATGCCATCAACTCGAGTTTGGACAAAGTGCATTAAACCGGCGGCTTCAAGAACTGCTTTAGCATTTTTACTTGATGATGCTACACCTATTTTAATATTATCTCTTTCAAGTTGCTCTAACAGTACTACTGTTGAAGGATAAACTTCCACTCCTTCTTTGTTTAATACATCGTTAAAAGCTTCATTTTTCCTGTTTCCCAAGCCACAAACTGTTTCCAGTTCGGGATTGTCGGCAGGTGAGCCATAAGTGAGGGATATATTTCGTGATTCGAGGAATGACTTTACACCTTCGTAACGCGGTTTGCCATCTACGTAAGTTAAATAATCAGCACCGGTAAACTCCTTAAATTTTTCATTGTTATCACTATTACTACGCTCCAGCAGGTAGTGGTCAAACATTTTTTTCCACGCACGGCTGTGGGTTGTTGCCGTTTTTGTAATTACTCCGTCTAAATCAAAAATTACAGCTTCAAAATTATTAGCGTTCATAGTTATTAATTTATAGTTTGTCGTTAATGAAAAATGTACTCGCTGCACCTAATATCATCAGCACACCTGCCATATATATTGATAATAGTGCATCGCCGCCAAAGGCATATTCTAAAATAAGCCCGCCAAAAATACCGTTTACTATTTGTGGTATAGTTATCGACATGTTAAACAGCCCCATAAACATACCCATTTTTTTTGGTGGGATTGAGTTTGCCAACATAGCGTATGGCATTGCCAAAATACTTCCCCATGCAATACCAATACCAATCATAGGGATTATTAATAGTTGGTAATTTGGAATTATTGCAAACGAAAGAAACGAAAGCCCTCCAAGCGTAAGTGCCACAATATGAGTATTTTTTCTACCTATTTTGGCTGCAATTTTAGGTAACGACAGTGCAATTATTGCAGAAACGCCATTATAAACGCCGAACAATATTCCTACCCAGTTTGCAGCTTCTTTAAAGTTTGCTGAGTTGGGATCAGTAGTGCCAAAAAAGTGTTCTGCAACTGTTGGTGTTGTGTAAACCCACATAGAAAACAATGCAAACCACGAAAAAAATTGGACTATTAACAACTGCCACATCTTTTTAGGTACTCTGAACTTTTCTTTGGGTGCATCAACTTGCTTCTCACTTTCAAATGCATCAGGCGGATATTCGGGTGTTGAGACCACTGTCCAAATTATTGATGAAATTAGCACAAAGGCTCCAAAGTAAAACGAGTATGTTACATTGTCGGGAATAAGCCCGTTGGAGGCAACTTTTGAGATACCGAACCAATTACCAAGCATATATGGCAGCCACGATCCTACTACGGCACCAATACCAATTAGTAAAGTTTGCATGGAAAAACCCAGCGCATGTTGCTCCACAGGTAGTTTGTCGGCAACAAGTGCACGAAATGGTTCCATACTTATATTTATTGATGCATCCATAATCATTAACATGCCGCCGCCAATAAACATTGGGGCAATAGTGGTTGTTAGGGAGGGAGCATTGGGCATTAGTATTAGTGCTATACTTGTAAGTAAAGCTCCGGCGAGAAAATACGGACGCCGCCTGCCTAATTTATTCCAAGTGCGATCACTTAAATGACCAATAATTGGTTGAACAACCATCCCTGTAATTGGAGCAACAAGCCAAAACCAACTTAGGTTATGTACATCTGCACCAAAAGTTAATAGAATACTTGAAGCATTTGCATTCTGTAAAGCAAATCCGAACTGAATACCGAGGAACCCAAAGCTCATGTTCCATATTTGTCCAAAACTTAACTGTGGTTTCTTTTTCATAAAATTTTATATTGGCATCGAAAGTAATAATTATATCAACATTATGCACTAAATTATTAAGTAGTATAAATTTTTATCACCATTTTTATCACCATTTTAATAGCATAAGTACTAATTAAAACGTTTGCGGTATTCTTTATACATTTGCAAAAAAATTGAAATATCAGAAACTTACAGAAAATAACTATATTCTTAATTGCATTTCTTGCGAGCATATCTTCTTTTGCACAAAAAAATGATACCATAGTTCATGTTAATGGCAATATATTATTAGGAGAAATAAAAAAACTTGATAATGGTATTATGAAATTTAAAATGGATGGTATGGGAACCATTAATTTTGAACTTGATAAAATCAATACATTTTTATCACATAAGTATTTTCAAATAATATTAAAAGATGGTATGCAATATTATGGCTCGGTTGACACTTCAGGTTTTAACCGTATGGTGAAGATTGAGATGATAAATGGCAGCCAACTTGTTAATGTTGAGAATATAGTGGAAATGTTTCCTATACGTAAGAATTTTTGGCTTCGTACAAGTGGGGTTTTTAGTTTGGGTTTTAACATGTCAAAAGGGAGTGGTATAGCAAGTTTAACATCATCAGGAAAATTGGATTACCGAAACAGGAAATCATATACCATTTTAGATTGGGATGAAAATTCAACATTACAGGCAGACACCATTAGTTCAAAAAAATCGGATATATCACTCGATTTTCAGCGAGTTATTGTGGGGAAATGGTATGTTGGGACAAATGCCGAAGCTAGTACTAATAGCGAATTAGGACTTGATTTACGTGTGTTATTAGGTTTATCAATAAATAATTATATTATTCAGAATTACCACAATAGATTATATCTATCGGTAGGAACCAGTGGCAACCGCGAGTGGGCTGACGGAGGACAAACGCCGACAAATAATTTAGAAGGGTTGTTAGGGGTGAATTATCATTACTTTAAATACACAAGTCCCGAAATTAATATTTATACATACGTCAACGCATATCCTAACTTTACAACCTCAAACAGATGGCGACTTAATTACATGATCGATGCAAAGGTAGAGGTTGTTAACAATTTCCATATTGGTATTAATTTTTATTATAACTTTGATAATAAGCCTATCTCGACCGATGCATCAACAAACGACTACGGTATTACAACAACCTTTAGTTATTCGTTTCATTAAAACTAAATTTATTGATTATTTTGAAGAATACTTTTAAAAAAACCGAACGTTTAAATAGTAAGTTACTCATTGAAATGTTATTTGCTGATGGGAAGTCATTCTTTATATATCCTTTTAGGGTAAAATATATTATCTGCAAAAAAGACGATGGACTACCGGTTCAGATATTGATATCGGTACCCAAAAAAATTCATAAATCAGCTGTAGATAGAAATAGGATTAAACGGTTAACAAGAGAAGCATATCGAAAGAATAAGTATATACTTTATGATAATTATAAAGTGAAAGATAACGAGCAACTATTGTTAAGTATAATATATTCCGGTAAAACAATTGCCTCTTATTCCGATATAGAACGGAAATTAATTTTAATTTTGCACAGCTTAATTAAAAAGAATGAAGAATATAATCGGTAAGTTTTTTATTTTAATTATACGTATATACCAATATACACTTTCTCCTTTTTTCGGGAGGTCGTGCCGTTATACTCAAACTTGTTCGAGCTACAGTATTGAGGCCATAAATAAATATGGTCCCGGTAAAGGAGGGTGGCTGTCAATCAAGCGAATTGCCTCATGTAATCCATGGGGAGGTAGCGGATATGACCCTGTACCATAAATTTAATAATTATGAAAAATAAACTATTTACAACGATAATAATAGCAATAGTTATTATCTTTAGTATTAACACGCTTAAGGCGCAAGATCAAAATAATTTTGAGCTATCGAAGAATTTAGAAATTTATGCTGATATATTACGACAGCTGAATTTAAATTATGCTGATGATATTAAGCCCGGTGAATTAAACTCAAATGCCATTGATGCCATGTTGGCGAAATTAGATCCATATACCGTTTATGTTCCTGAATCACGCCGTGAGGATTTTGAACTTATGACCAAAGGAGAATATGGTGGCATAGGCTCATTAATTCAAAAACATGGTGATTATGTAATTATTGCAGAACCGTATGAAAATTTCCCGGCTCAAAAAGCGGGACTAAAAGCCGGCGACGAAATAAGAGCCATTGATGGTGAATCAGCTAAGGGAAAATCTACATCTGATGTTAGCGAAAAACTTAAGGGGACACCCGGAACCTCGTTTATTCTCACCATTAAAAGATATGGAGATACAATAACACGCAATATAAAAATTGTACGAGAAAAAATAAAAATACCGAACGTGCCATATTATGGAATGGTAAGTGATGATGTTGGTTATATCAGCCTCAGACAGTTTAATCCAAATTCGGCAAATGATGTAAGAAACGCACTTAATGATCTTGTGTCAAAGTATCATATTAAAGGTGTAATACTTGATTTGCGCGGTAATGGTGGCGGACTGCTAAATGAAGCTGTTGATATTGTTAATATTTTTGTGCCAAAAAATAGGGTTATTGTAACCACAAAAGGAAAAGTAAGTAGCAATACTCGTGTGTATCGTACTCGAAATGCCAGTACTAACACTCAAATCCCTCTTGTAGTACTGGT
This sequence comes from uncultured Lentimicrobiaceae bacterium, assembly GCA_964528805.1. Taxonomy (GTDB): domain Bacteria; phylum Bacteroidota; class Bacteroidia; order Bacteroidales; family F082. The sequence goes on from CAZGWS010000041.1 coordinate 12,968, forward strand.
TAACGGATATAGTGCTTCAGCTTCTGAAATTGTAGCCGGCTCAATTCAAGATTTGGACAGGGGAGTTATTATGGGAGAAAAGACATTTGGAAAAGGACTTGTTCAAAATATTGTTGACTTGCCGTACAACTCTAAACTTAAACTAACCGTTGCTAAATATTATATCCCAAGCGGAAGGTGTATTCAAAAAATTGATTATTTTGGTGATGTTGCTACTGATTCGCTCGGAAATATACCTGATTCTGCATACCGGATGTTTAAAACAAAAGATGGTAGAAAGGTTTACGATAAAGGTGGAATCGAACCCGATGTACAAATTAGTGGTAGAGAATTTAATCAGATAAGTGCAGACCTCTATGCCCAAAATTACTTATTTAATTTTGCAAATGATTTTGAGCTAAAGCACGATTCAATTGCTCCTGCAAAAGAATTTGTGGTGTCAGATTCTATTTTTAATGATTTTAAAAACTATGTAAAGAATCATAATTTTGATTATAAAACAGAAACAGAAGCATTGCTTGAAAAGATAAGAAAAAGTGCCAAAAGGGAGGATTATTCAGGTGCTTTGGATGCTAAAATTGATGAGTTATCTGATGAAATATCAGTAGAGAAAAAGAAAGATATTGATAAAAATAAGGCAGAAATTGAAGAAATGCTTAAAGTAGAAATAGTAACAAGATATTATTACCAACGAGGTAAAATCCAATCATCTCTTATTAACGATCCGGAAATCGCTGAAGCTTTAAAAGTATTAAACGACAAATCATTATACTCGTCTATTTTAAATGGAACTTATAATAAGAAATAGAGATACAAAACATCAAGCGATACAGTCTTAATGATAAATTCAGGAACAAATATTCACTCATTAGCATACACAATAACCCTAATGTTACTGGCGGCAAGCATTCCTTTGTCGAAGTTTACCATGAGTGTTACAGAATTTATGCTGCTGGGATTGTGGCTTTGGGATGGGTTTTCATTTAGCATAAGTTATCGGTTTTTTAAGATTGGAGGCGTTATTAAAGGTTTACTCCATTTTGCAGTTTATATTGTGTCGTTAGGTTACCATAATATTATTGAGAAATTTATTCTCTTCTACAAAAATAAACCTGCGCTGATTTTTACTCTTATTTATTTTGCACATGTTATTGGCTTACTCTATACTTCCGATATGCCTTACGCCATTAAAGACCTAAGGGTAAAAGTGCCTTTGCTGTTACTGCCTGTTGTAATTGCAACAATGGGTAAAATCAATTCAAAACAACTACGATCAATATTAGTTGTTTATTCGCTTGCCACATTAGTAAGTACTATAATAAGTGTGTTTGTTTATTTAACATTTGATTATGTCGATATTCGAGAAATATCCCCACTTATCTCACCAATTAGATTAGGGTTAAATGTAAGTTTCTCATTTTTAATAATGCTGTATTTTATTTTTCATGAAGGAAAATTTAGAACATGGCAGATTGCAGGCTTTATTATCATGGCATTATGGTTCTTATCATTTTTATTTTTACTGGAAGCCGTTACAAGTATTGTGATACTAATTGTAGCAACCACTGGCTATTTGGTAATGAGGCTGCTGTCAACAATGGTTATATGGCAAAAAGTATTATTCTTGATATTGACTGTTGCGGTGCCTGCTTTGTTTATTTTACACGTTCGCAATATAATTGTTGAAGCCACTACCGGACCACAAATAGAGTTTAAAAAACTAGATAAGTTTACCAAGTTAGGAAATCCATACTTATGCGACACCGTTAATTTAATAGTTGAAGATGGCAAATATGTTGGATTGTATTTATGTGAAAATGAATTAATGAACGCCTGGAATAAACGAAGTAACATTGATTATCATGGTAAAACAACCGGCGGGCACAGGATTGATGCAACCTTAATAAGGTATCTAACTTCTAAAAACTTAAGGAAGGATGCCGCAGGGGTTGAGGCGTTGTCAGATTATGATGTTTACATGATTGAGCAGGGAGTGGCAAACTTTAATTATATTAACTCCCCGGGGTTGCGAAGTAGATTGTTAAAAATTATTATGGGATATCAGGTTTACAAACAAACCGGTAATCCCAGTGGTAGCTCGGTAATGCAGAGATATGAATATTTGAGAGCTTCCTTTAAAATTATTAAAAATAATTTTTTTATTGGCGTGGGTACCGGAGATATTGAAAATGCATTTTATAATGAGTTTATTTCAATGAAGTCTGTGCTCGACTTTCAATACCGATATCATGCACATAATCAGTTTCTTGGTATATTTGTTGCACTTGGGATATTCGGCTTTGTGATTTTTATTATCGCATTATTTTATCCGGCAATTGCATTGTCGGGATTTAAGGATTATTACTTTGGGATGTTTTTTTTAGTAATGATTATTTCGATGTTTTCTGATGACACTATCGAAACACAAGCAGGGGCAACAATGTTTGCCTTCTTTTATTCATTACTATTATTTGGGCGTAAAAAGGGTGATAAAATGCCGGCAAGGATTGGTAACAAAGGTTAAATTTGTGCTAAATCTTATTTTTCATTTAAAAATGATATTTTTGTAGATTACTATTTCAAAAAACGGGGTACATAAGTTTAACGATGGAAATTAAAGAGATAAATATTAGTTACGAAGAGTATGATGAGGACGACACAATATCGTCCTCCGATGCAAAGCTAATTCATGAAGCTACCTGTGCGTTAGATGGATCGTATGCTCCATATTCAGAATTTCATGTGGGTGCTGCAATACTACTTGGCAATGGCATTGTAATAAGAGGTAGCAATCAAGAAAATGCAGCATATCCATCTGGATTGTGTGCCGAGAGGGTAGCCTTATTTTATGCAAGTTCCAAGTATCCAAATGAGTTAGTAGTGTCGTTGGCAATAACAGGAAAATCTGACCATTTTGTATCAACAGAGCCTATTACACCTTGTGGCTCTTGCCGACAGGTAATTGCTGAAATGGAAAAAAAACAAGGAAGCGAGATTAGAGTTATTATGAAGGGTGAAAAAGGAGTAACACGTATCGTTGATGGTATAGATAGTTTACTTCCGATGGTATTTCATGAAGAAAAATTGAAGAAATCAAAAAAGTAATAAGTGTAAATATTAGCAAGAATCTAATCATTAATAAAAAACTTTGAAGATGAAAAAAGTATTAGCTGTTATCATGCTGTTTGTTATCATATCAGGATTTAAAAATGACAAACCTGCTTATCGAATTTTTAATGCCAAAGGCAAAAGTGTAAAATATAAGAATGTAATAGCAACCGCTGCTCAGGCTGATGTTGTATTTTTTGGCGAATTGCATGATAATCCTATCTGTCATTGGCTTGAATATGAAATTACAAAAGATCTTTATGCTGCTAAAAATGGAAATATAATTCTTGGTGCAGAAATGTTTGAAGCAGATAATCAGCTGATACTTAATGAGTATCTTACTGGTGAGATTAGTGCGAGCAGCTTTAAAAGTGAAGCACGCTTATGGCCAAATTATAAAACCGATTATGCCCCTTTGATTAATTTTGCTAAAGATACTAATCTTGTTTTTGTGGCAACAAATATTCCACGCAGATACGCTTCGGTAGTTTATAAAAAAGGTTTTGAGGGACTTGATAAGCTTTCTGATGAGGCAAAATTATATATTGCACCCTTGCCAATTTACTATGACAGCACTGTTGCCTGTTACGCAGATATGTTAAAAGAAATGGAGGGAATGGGATCGCATGCAAGCTCTAATCTGCCTAAGGCACAGGCAATTAAGGACGCAACTATGGCACATAGTATAGCCGGCTACATGGATGGTTCAGGTAAGTTATTTATCCATTACAATGGCTCGTATCATTCTGATAACTTTGAAGGAATTTTGTGGTATTTAAATAGATATAATCCAAATCTGAAAATTGTAACTATATCATCTGTTGAGCAAAAGGACATTGAGAAACTTGATGATGATTATTTAAATCGTGCAGATTTTATTTTGGTTGTTAATGAGGATATGACAAAAACTCGCTAACTTTTCCTGATCTAAAAAAAAGCCCACGTAATCAATTTGATTATGTGGGCTTTTTTATTACTATTCAAAAAAGTCCTTATAATCGGGATAGTACATTTCAGATATTGCCTTTTGAAGGGTGAAAGTATAATATGTTAGCTTGCCTATTGCACATAATTTATTGTTGGCATCAAATAACTCAACCTGTACATCAGCCAAATTACGCCGCTTTTGCAGTAACGATGCAACTAACCTGATGTTTCCCTCAATCACTGAAACTTTATTAAGGTAACGTATGTTCATATTTGACGTTACGCCGGCGGTTTTCAGCTTAATTTGAACAAACCACGATCCTATCTCATCCATCAGCGTCGCTTGAATACCTCCATGCAGTATATTGTGGTAACCTTGCAGGAATCCAACGGGTTTCCAGCTGCAAACTACACTTTCACCGTCTTCAAAAAACTCCATTTTAAGACCATGGTCATTATTTGGAGAGCAACCAAAACAATTATACCCATCATACTTTACATACGGATTTAATATCTTCTTCATAAATTACTTATTTATTAGCCTGAATAATTCATGCGTTTAGTTTGATGTAGATGCAATGCGTCGAAATCTGACGATATATACTAATATTTCAAGGGTTTCGCAACGAAGCAGA
>CAZGWS010000042.1:0-10960 GCA_964528805.1 uncultured Lentimicrobiaceae bacterium
ATCGCGACTAACGCCATGTCTTACGAGTATGCGCATTACAACAGTATCTTGCAGGTTTGCAGGTAACGAATAGGCAGGTGCCTGCCACCCTCTTGACCGCAACCTATCGGATAAGTCGAATAAATTAAAGTCATGATCTTCACCTTCTTTCATTTGCCAAAGCAACGCTGGAATTCCATTTTTACCATTGTAAATTACTTCAAAAGGACCCAATTTGTCAATCTCTTTACCAATGTAAACGGCAGTATCGTAGCATGCTTGTTGTATTCTGGTGTAGCCTTCTCTGCCAAGACGAAGGAAATTATAGTATTGCGCAATTATCTGACCGGCAGGTCGTGAGAAGTTAAGTGCAAAAGTATCCATTTCGCCGCCGAGGTAGTTTACTTTAAAAACCAAATCTTCAGGTAAGTCTTTTCTTTCGCGCCATATTACCCAGCCTACACCTAGGGGTGATAAGCCAAACTTATGCCCAGAAGTGTTTATGGATTTTACCCTTGAAATACGGAAATCCCACAACAAATGAGGATTGATAAATGGAGCCAAAAAGCCTCCGCTGGCACCATCAACATGTATCGGAATGTCAAGACCTGTATCTTTTTGAAGTTTATCTAATGCATCAGCTATCTCTTTAACAGGCTCATACTGACCAGAATAGGTAACGCCGAGAGTCGGTACAACACCTATTGTGTTTTCGTCGCATCGCTTAATAACTTCTTCAGCATTTAAAATGATTCTGCCTTTATCCATAGGTACTTCACGTAGCTCAACATCCCAATAACGGGCAAACTTATGCCAGCATATTTGTACGGGACCACAAATAAGATTAGGCTTATCAGTTGGCTTGCCTACCTTTTTCATTTTTTCGCGCCAGCGCCATTTCAAAGCCATGCCGCCAAGCATTGCTGCTTCGCTTGACCCTGTTGTTGAGCAGCCTGTAGTACTTGCCGATTCAGGAGCGTTCCATAAATCAGCAAGCATATGAACACAACGTTCCTCAATTTCAGCAGTTTGAGGATATTCATCTTTGTCGATCATATTTTTGTCGAGCGACTCATCCATCAGTTTATGAACTTCGGGATCAACCCAGGTTGAGCAAAAAGTAGCAAGATTTTGCCGCGAATTGCCGTCCATCATCAGCTCATCGTGTACCACTTGATAAACATGATGTGCGTTTTCTTCATTCTTTGGGAATTTGTGTTTTGGTAATGTCTTAGCAAGATCTTTCGATGCATATACGTCATCAATTAAACTTTCTTTGAGTACTTTTATCTCGTGTAATGCCATAATTTAATATTTTAAGTATTGAAAATTAATTTGCTTTTTGCTTTTTAATAGGTCTGAAATGATAAATGATGTGAGGTAAAAAGAATATCACAACGAATCCAATTATTAGTATCATTTCATACGATTTTACATCTGCATCTGCAATAGAAGATGGTGGGAAGAATGCAATAATAAATGCACCAACACTCATTAACAGACCTAAAAAAGGAATAATAAATCTTCCAAAATTACCACCGGGAACAACATATGCTCGCGGCACATCGCCATGCTTACTTTTAAGTCTGTAATATGCAAAGTATAATAATATGTACATTGTTAGGTATGAAACTACGGTTAAAGCCATTGCCAATAAAAACGACAAGTTGCCACCGGTGCCGCCAAATGTTAACAAGGCAGCCCAAATGCTAACTACAACACCTTGTAAAATAATCAGGCTAACAGAAACACCATTTTTGTTCACTTTTTTAAAACGCTCTGGAAGAAGTCCGTCCATAGCTGTTGCCTGCAATCCTTTTATAGGACCTGATACCCACGCTGCTACTTCGCCAAATGCACCAAGAGCAAGCAAAAATGCCGAAACCGGGATTAACCATTTTACATGATACATAGTTAGATAATGCTCAAATGCCTGCATAATACCTGCATTAAGCTGAATTTTGTCAACAGGAACAACAAAACCAACGCTAAGTGCACCAAAAATATTCATAACAATAGCACCAAAAGCAAGAATCATTATGGCAATAGGGTAATTCTTTTTTGCATTATCTAATTCATTAACATGCACCGCTGACGCTTCAATGCCAAGGTAAGAAAGCATAAATGCCACAAGAATTACTATTGTTTTGATTTTTGTGAAGTCAGGGATAAAAGTACCCCAATCCATTGTTACTGCAATTTTATTACCTTGTGCAGTATAAATAATTGCCATCACAATTAGTAACAACGCTGGTAGTATTACACCTGCTGAAAACGAAATACTTGTAAGCTTACTTATAAAACTGGCACCCCTTAGATTTAAGTATGTTACAATCCAAAAAATTATCATAACACATAAAAATTTATACAGTTGATTTTCGTTTATTATGGGAGTATCAAACAGATATGACAATGCTCCAACAATAAAGTAAAGCATTGTAACAAAGCCTATTGTAATTTGAAACCATTGGAAGAATATAGCTGCAAAACCCCACCGAGAGCCAAAAGCAGTACCAACCCATTTATATACACCACCAAGTTGCCACCCTTCTCCGGTAGCCATCTCGGCTGATATAAGAGCTGTGGGCAGGAAGAAGAATATGCCCGCCAGCAGAAGATAGAAAACTAATGCAAACCCTGAAGAGGCAAAAGCAGGATAACCATAAACTGTTGCCACCATAGAACCGGTAAGAGCGATAAAGCCTCCGGTGCTAATCATTTTTTTAACTGAAGAATTTTGTGCCATAAATGTAGTTATTAAATTAGTAAAGTATTAAAAATTATAATTATTGTATGCTAAACATGTAATTGAATTTAACGTACGTTATTTTATTTTTGCATTTTTTATTGCCATCGACAAGAAATTAAATATCATTGGCTTACCTTGATTTTCAACTACGTCAACCTCGGCGTGAAATTGCTCTCCAAAAACCATTCTACTTTTAATTTTTTGTGCCTGAACGTAGGATGATTTAGCTGTAACTTCAAAGCCAATGTCAGAAAAAGTAGCTTCATCTGTTGCCCAGCTATGGATTTCCACACCAAAAAACGGGCTTGGTATATTCTTAAATATGGGTATATCTTTTACGATTGTAATTGAGTCGGGTACTACATCTTGTTCTAAATCAATAATTGTATTGTCGAACCATCCGGTGCTGTGGGCATAAGTGTAACCAAATGCCATAGCTTCCAATTGATGACCGGCACAAATGCCAAGTATGGGCAAGTTGCTGTTCCTTACAATTTCGTAACCACCGTTAAACTCAAACATTGGCAAATTGGGGTAATCGGCATTATTACCACTAAAGATTATTGCAACCGGCTGCGGATTGAGCGATTCAACTATTGCAAGCGATACTTCGTAATGAGGTATCGTAACTGTTTTTAGGTTAAGGTTTAACGACTGAACATACTCGGCAAGATTTGTGAATGTAAACCCGTTTAGCTGATCGCCAACTATTAACACGTAATCTTCATTAGGTACTGTTGGCGGTGTCGGTTCACCTTTAGAATAAAATATGGAAGCAAATAATTGAGGAGCATAGCCTTCAAAATCTTTAATAACAAGTTTTAGATATTTTGCCGATACTGCCGGAAAATCAATAATATTTCTGAAGGTATGATTGTTTTTGGTAACAGTACCATCAATAACCGACCAGTTGTTGCCGTCTAAACTACTCATCCAGTAAAAATCTGTTAGCCAACCTTCTTTGCCGGACGGGTCTGAGAGCATCCAAATTCTGCTAATCATTTTTTGTTCCGATAAATTAAATATTACCCATGGCGTTGCATTCGTGGCAGGTGGCGGTGGCTCCCAATGTGTTGTGTTTCCAATATCGCTAATATCAATAATATTTTCTGAATTTGCACCACCACTCACTTTCACAGATTCTACATTAACACGCACCAATCCCATAAATTTATCATCTGATGTAGTATCTAAATAAAAACGTGATGTTGCCCAATTGCTTTCATTACCTTGAGTGTCAATAGCTTTTACTCTCCAATAGTAATATTGCTTATCTATTGGTAATCTGTCAGCATCTTCGATAAATTTAGTTGTAATGTAACTATTTTTCTGACGAATGTTCGTATATTCTGTATAGATGTTTCTAAAATTGCGAGTAGATGCAATTTGTATAGTGTAAACTAAGTTTCCGATTCCACCTGAGGAGTTGAAAAAAGATAACAATGGTTTGTTATTTGTACAGATTACATCGAAAGATGGGCTATTTGTTAACTGCGGAGGTGTGATGACTACTTTTTTTTGAATAATATTTTGGCTTATGCTATTTGATAAAATAAGTAACAAAAAGGCGGCAATCAACAAGGGAATACGGTAGTAATTTTTTTTCATAGGTAAGAAGATAGGTTGAAATTGTAGCCAAATGTAATAAAAATTATCCATAGATCAGATAATTTTGTTGAATTACACCATAATTTGATAATAATAGTTGTGGAATTTAATTTTTTCATATAAATTAATTTATGTAATTTTGGCAATTAAATACTTAAATAATATATGGCAAAAGTTGTTAATATAACAGAAGCGGTAACCATAGCATTGCATAGTGTTATATTGATTGCCAAGAATAAATCGGCACAAGTAAACGTTAATTTTATTGCCAGAGCAACAGGCAGTTCAAAGTTTCACATTGCTAAAGTATTACAAAAATTAGTTAAGGATGGAATTTTAGGATCGCACCGCGGTCCTGCCGGTGGTTTTTTTCTTGCTGAAAAGCCTGAGGATATCAATTTACTCGAGGTATATGAGTCAATCGAAGGTAAAATAGTTGTGTCGCACTGCCCTTTGGGAAAAGATATTTGCCCGTTTGGAAAATGTTTGTTTGACGATTTGGCGATGGATATGACAAAGAATTTTAAAGAATATTTAGAATCGCGTACAGTTGCCTCGTATATGAACAACAAGCAATATTAGCACTTAATGAGATTCAAATAATGTAGATAATATTGCTTAAGGCTAAAAGCTGTAACGGAATGCAATAACAAAATTTCTACCGGGAGCTGTTATTCCTGATGAATATGGTCGATACCTGTAATCCAATATGTTATCAACTTTAAAAAGTGCGATAAACTTTTCGTTAAAAGCATAGCTTCCGTGTAAATTAATAGTCCACCAGCCGGGCGAATATGGGTTTCCACTTGCATCTGTAGCATACAAATATGCCTTACTTCTTTCGCTGGGAGCGAGGTTAGTATAGCTTATTTCGCTGTTGTAAACTGCTCCTAAAGAAAGTTTTAGTTTCTCTTTTTCAAATGTAACATTTGTTCCACCGTAAAGTGGGGGAGCATGCCTAAGTGCTTCTCCTTTATCATCAGTACCAACAATGGCAGTTAGTACACTAACTAAAGCAAGTTGATTTGTTAGCTTCAAATTAAAAATAAAACTTGTCCCGTAAATTGTTGCACTTCCGGCATTAACTATTGCCTGTACTTTACTTAATTCGCCATCATACATTATTGAGTCTTTGCCGGCAAGGGTAAAATCTCTTCTAACCATTGCATGATAAAGGTAGGAGTAGAAAGCTGTGAATTCAACTTTGGCAACCCTGTGAAATCTTTTAGTGATTCCAACATCAATATTGTAAAGATATTCGGGTTTGAGAGCCTCATTTGGTACTACAACATTACCGGGTTCCGAATCAAATATTTTAGCAACATCATCTAAATTTGGTGCTCTAAAACCCGATGAAAGATTAATATTAAATTGCCAATTTCCAGGGTGGTAAACCATGCCCATACTTCCTGTAAATGCTCCATTATTTATACTAATTTCTGAGTACGGCAGATTGTAGAATGTAGTATCGTTGAACTTTGATTTTAGGCTAACGTACGAATATCTACCCCCGGCAAGGAGTGTTATTGGCAGCGTACTAACATTATATTTATAGCTTAAGTATGCGCCTAACTGATAAAAATCTGTGCCTCCATCCGGGTATCGGCTCGATATCTTCTGAGTATCATGCGATCTAATGTTTTCCTTAATGCCTGATGATTTTACATTGTTATATACAACCTCTAATCCGTAAAAAATAAAGTTATCCGGCGTTACCATCTTATCAAAATCTGTATTAAGCGAGAATATGTTCACTTGCTCATCTCTCTTACGCAGCCAGTCATTTTTGTATTTTCTGTCTATCCTTCCTTCTTCTACATTTTGATATGCAAGGGTAATGCTTGCGTTATCGTAATACGATGCGTTGTCGTGCAGGTTAATAAACAGCTTGTTCATAAGCCACTTTTGTGGATCGTAGTTCCAAAGTGCGTATTTAAGAACATTTTTCGAGTATTGTATTAGTCTGTCGTAACGTGGGACAGCCGATGAACTTGTCAAAAACAAACTGTATTCCCAATCAACATAATTACTAAATTTATGTCTTATCTTAGTCATAAAGTTAAGTTGATTATACCCTGAAAATCGTTGAACTCGTGAGTCTTTGTTTTTAATTATTGTATCGTTGCCATTCACAACACCAACATATTCAGATCTTAGGTTATAGGCATTGTGCATGCTGCCCATACTTAAGTCGTCGAATTTGCTATACGAAATATTTGCCATAGCAGCCCACTTGTTATTGGAAAAACTAAAGTTAGCACTAAGCGTTCTTTCAAAGTCGGCTGTTGACACTTTTGCCAAAGCATAGCCTGTTCCTATCATCTTCTTGCCTTGTATAAAATGAGGCTTAATTGTATGAATGTCAATAACTCCGCCAAGTGCATCACTTCCGTAGATGTTGGTTCCGGGACCAAATATGATTTCAGTATTTTCAATGCTGTTAACGTCGGCTTGCAGTACGTTTTGCAGATTACCACTTCTGTAGATGGCGTTATTCATTCTAACACCGTCAACAATTAATAATATTTTATTAGCTGCAAAGCCTCTAATCATCGGGCTTCCGCCACCGAGCTGACTTTTTTGAACAAAAACCTCATTGCCCTGAGCAATCATATCGGCAGATGTTGCCGGATTGTTAAAAATGATATTTTTGCGAACTATTTGTTCAATTTTATTTGGTACTTCGTCTATTTCTGTTTCCCATTTGTTTGCCGAAATAATTACTTCGTCAAGATTAATTAGTTGCTCACTTAGTGCTACTTTATAATGAAGGGATGCAATACTTTTTTTATCTAAAGATATTGATGTAAATGATGGGTGCTGAAAATATATTAACTCATTTTCAAAAAACTCACTGATATTAACAATTCCTAAATTGTTTGAAAGACCTGTTTTTGTTTTGCTTGTATTAAATATAACAACATTAGAAATGGGGTTGCCTGTTTGCTGGTTATACACAAAAATATTTTGAGAAGCTACATCAATTACGCCAGAAAGAATAAAGGAGATTAGTATAATCAGCTTCTTGTAATACATTGTTTTGTACCTTGGCGTTGATGTTCAGTAATGAAAGTGTATCAGGATAATAAATATTATTTTTTACTGTTAATTCCTCTTTGCTTTGTAGCTTCTTCGAGCCGTTTGGCAAATGCCGACTTTTTCTTCTTAGGTTTCTTCTTATTCAACTCAATTTTCGCACGAAGCTTATCTTCATTAATGGCATATCTAAATACAAACATCTGCCCAAATGTAATTATATTGGCAAGAAAATAATAATAACTTAAACCTGATGCATAGTTGTTAAAAATACCGAGGAACATGATAGGCATAAGATACATCATTGTTTTCATCCCGGGCATTTGAGTTGTTTGATTTGCCATCATTTGGTTGTTCATGTATGTGTACATTATTGTAGAAACTGTCATCAGCAATGTAAAAAGACTAACATGATCGCCGTAGAATGGTATGTTAAATGGTAAGTGTGCAATCGAATCGTAACTCGATAAATCGGTAGCCCATAAAAATGGTTGTTGCCGTAGCTCAATAGATGCAGGGAAAAACCTGAACATTGCAAAAAGTATAGGCATCTGTAAAAACATTGGCAAACAGCCTGCTGCAGGGTTTGCGCCGGCTTTTTTGTACAGAGCCATATTTGCCTGTTGCTTCTTCATTGCATCTTCCTTTTTAGGGAATTTCTTTGCAATCTCATCTATTTCGGGTTTTAAAACACGCATTTTGGCAGATGAGTAATATGTTTTGTATGCTATTGGAAACAGCAGCATTTTTAGCATAATTGTTAATACAAGTATTACAATTCCATAATTCCACCCGTAACCACCAAGCCAGTTAAATGTAGGGATGACGATGTACTCGTTTATCCATGCAAGTATAAATAAACCCCATCCAATTGGAATTTGACGCTCAAGGTCAATACCGTATTTTTTTAATGTATAGAATTTGTTGGGACCAAAATAGAATGAAAAAGGAATTGTAGTATTGCCTCTTACGTTAACAGGTAATTCAAAATTGGCTTTCATCGATTTTAAATATCTGTCGGAGCCGGGATCTTTTTGTTCAAAAACAGTTATGTTGCCATTATTAAAGGTATTTTTAGCTATAATTGTAGATGAGAAAAAGCGTTGTTTAAATGAAACCCATTTTAATTTAGTCGCTATTTGTTTGTTGTCATCTTTTGTTTCCGACAGGTAATCAACATCATCCTGATAATATTTGTAATAAATTGTTGAGCCATTAAATCTATCAATGGTTTTTTCCTGCTGTATTAAATCGGCATACCAACTTAAATCAACAAAGCTGGATGTTGATGAAATAATACCATCCATGCCCACAATGTTTATAGTAAAGTCGAACATGTAATTATTGCCATGTAGTTTATATACATATTCAATGTATTTGTCTTTATTTATTACACCTTTTTCGGCACCTGTGTATAACCTAAAGCTAAATGAAAGAGAATCGGCGGAGCTTACAACCATGTGATTTGTTACGTTATCACTTGGTGTGAAGTAAAAATCTTGTGTATTTATTATCCTGTTGTTTGAGAAGAATGACAATCCAAATTTTGATGTTTGCGGATTAAGCAGTATAACCGGTAGTGAATCAAAAGTTTTATAATCTTTTAATTCAACGGTTTTAATGTAACCTCCTTTATTGCTTAACTCTATCTTAACAAGGTTGTTTTCAATTATATACGACTCTTCGTTACCAATAGCCGCATTTGCAAATAGATCAAATTTACTCTTTAGCTCGGCAAACGAATCAGATGCTTTGGGTGTAACTTCTGCTACTTTTTCTTCAACTTGTACGGTTTTTTCAACAGTCTGAGCCGACTTTACGGCTACCGCTTCTTTTTGCTTTTGAACAAGAGCTATGGAATCAGCAATATATTTATTTCGGGCAATTACCTCGTCAGAAGGTTTCATCCAATACGTATAACCAATCATTATACCTGCAATAAGGATGAAGCCAATAATTGAGTTTTTATTCATTTAATGTAATTTTCTATTTTAATATGTATTCTCTTGTACGGATTTAAGTTTGCAAATATATTCAGAATTATTTAATAGTGTTAATTTTATGATAAATTCAATCAAATTACTCAATGCTTTGTTGTAAGGAACTTTATTCTCGCTTTAAATGTAATGAAACAAATTAGATTTTGTGGCTTTTCGGAGTGCCTTAACAATGTTAACTAGTTGTAAAGAACTTATGTAAATATATACATGTTTTTATGTTAGATGTTGCAGAAAAGTATTATTATTGACACCCAAATTATTAATGAAAAACCATGGCTGAAACACTTTCGATAATTGTTAAAATACTAACCCTGATCGGCGCACTTGGTTTGTTCCTTTACGGGATGAAGCTAATGAGCGAAGCACTGCAGAAGGTTGCAGGTAACAAAATGCGGCAAATACTTGCTGCCATGACAAACAACAGGGTAAAAGGAGTTCTTACCGGGATACTGGTAACATCTACAATACAGTCATCTTCAGCCACTACCGTTATGGTAGTTAGCTTTGTAAATGCCGGACTCCTCTCTTTAATAGCTTCAATAGGAGTTATTATGGGAGCCAACATTGGGACTACAGTTACAGCTTGGATAATCGCCATACTTGGCTTTAAAGTCAGCCTTAGCTTTTTATCATTGCCCCTTATCGGGATAAGTTTTCCGTTTTTCTTCTCAAAAAATAGTATTAGAAAGTCGTGGGGTGAGTTTATAATAGGATTTGCTATCCTTTTTATAGGACTACAATTTCTTAAGGAATCAGTACCTAATATAAATGAAAATCCGACAGCATTAAATTTCCTGTCTTCTTTTACTGATATCGGCTTTTGGTCGATACTAATATTTATTGCAGTAGGTACTTTACTTACAATTATTATTCAATCGTCGAGTGCTACAATGGCACTAACCCTTGTGATGACATATAATGGACTTATTCCATTTGAGTTAGCTGCGGCAATGGTACTGGGCGAAAATATAGGTACTACCATTACTGCAAATATTGCAGCTGTTGTTGCAAATGTATCAGCAAAACGATCAGCGCGAGCCCACTTGATTTTTAATATGTTCGGTGTGGTTTGGATGGTGGCTATTTTCCATTATTTTTTAGTGGGAGTTGACTATTTTGTGCAACAACGACATGGAGTATCATTACTAAAAACAAACCTGTCGCATAGTGCCTTTGAAAGTGTGAAAAGCATATATCCTATAGGCTTAGCTGTGTTTCATACTAGCTTTAATATTATTAATACATTGCTGCTAATAGGTTTTGCTCCGCTGATTGCAAAAATAGCGACTCTAATGGTTCCTGATAAAGGCGAAGATGACGAGGAGTTCCGTTTACAATTTATTAATTCAGGATTATTTTCAACGAGTGAGCTGTCAATTATTCAGGCTCGTAAGGAGATTTCTACATTTGGGAAGCGGATAGAAAGGATGTATTCTTTCATACAAAGTATAATGGATGACCAAAAAAGTAAGAAGTACTATAAGCTCCTATCAAAAATTGAAAAATACGAACAAATAACAGATAATCTTGAGCTGGAAATTGCCGCTTATCTAACAAAAATATCTGAAAGTGAAATGAGTAGCGATAA
>CAZGWS010000042.1:11060-17332 GCA_964528805.1 uncultured Lentimicrobiaceae bacterium
TCAATTGAGAAAATGATTAATAAGGAAAGAGATATGATGCGGCAACAGCATGTTGAAGATCTTAAAAACAAAAAATATAAACACAAATTGGGTGCATTTTATAGCGACCTATTCTCAATAAATGAAAAAATAGGTGATTACATAATTAATGTTAGTGAGGCGATTAAGGAATATCAGGAAGCCTAATTTCATTACTGTATTAACTGCCAAGTTGCTGTTTGTAATGGCAACAGTACCAAACTTTTCAACTTTTTCTAATTGAAAATATTAAAACTATTCTTCTAAAGTTTCTTTCTATTTAATTTGAGGTTGTAGGTATAAAAGCTCAAGAGTGAAAAGGGCATACCTAAATTACTCAAAATTTATTTACATAAACCTGTAAATATTAAAATTTATGTTTACTTTTGTGATATTAAATAAATATCATATTAATATAAAAATAATACTATGAAAAAAGAAACCGATTATTCACCTGTATCGGGCTATGTTGCTCTAATTGTAATATTGGTTATAATCATTATACCAATATTATCTGTTTTTTACTTTAAAACAGTCTCTCTTGGTGCTTTTGCGCTATTAGGTATATTGGGGATGGCTGGACTAATGACGGTAAATCCAAATGAATCAAGTGTGCTTATTTTATTTGGTGCATACAAAGGCACTGTAAAAAAGAATGGCTTTTGGTGGGTTAACCCATTTTTTGTTAGAAAGAAAATTTCGTTGAGAGCTAGAAATCTTGACAGTGAGCCAATTAAGGTAAACGACAAGATTGGTAATCCGGTTATGATAGGAGTGGTGCTGGTTTGGAAAGTTGACAATACCTACAGTGCCGCTTTTGATGTGGATGATTATGTACATTTTGTTGACATACAGAGTGAAGCTGCAATACGTAAACTTGCGGGCCATTATCCGTATGATAATTTTGAAGCCGAAGACGCAAGCATTACACTAAGAGGTGGTGGTGAAACAGTAAATGAAAAGCTTGAACACGAGATAACCGAGAGACTTATTATTGCCGGTGTAAAAGTGATTGAAGCCCGTATAAATTATATTGCTTATGCTCAGGAAATTGCAGGCGCAATGCTAAAACGCCAGCAGGCTACAGCCATTGTTGCGGCACGATTTAAAATTGTAGAGGGCGCTGTAAGCATGGTTGAAATGGCGTTAGATTCACTTTCAGAAAAAAAAATTATCGAACTTGACGAAGACAAAAAAGCAACAATGGTGAGTAACTTACTTGTTGTACTCACCTCTGATAAAGATGTTGCTCCTATCGTTAACGCAGGTTCGATTTATTAAAGGGTTTTTAAAAATACCTCTACTATAGATTTGTAATCTATAATGTTATTTTACAGATAGTTAATTTATTTTCAATGACGTTATATCTGTAAACTATCAAGACTATAAGAAATAATATCTGCTTTAAAGCGTAGAAGTAAATATATTAAATGGAAAAAAAGAAAGCATTTGTTTTGCGTGTTTCACCAGGGATAATGGAAGCATTGGAGAAATGGGCAAGAGATGAATTTAGGAGTACCAACGGACAAATTGAGTGCATCCTCAACAATGCCTTGGTTAAAGCTGGGCGTAAAAAGAAGACAGGAGGGTAGTTTCATTAGTTTTGTTTTTATACCGTTAGCAATTGAGTTTTAATAAACATAGAAAGGAAGTTTTTTTTGCTACCTTTGCGAACTGAATTACTAAGGCTTCTATCGCCAAACAATATAATCAATGAATTTTAACGAACTAGGGCTTAATAGTCAAATGCTGGAGGCAATATCCTTTATGGGGTTTGAAAGGGCAACTCCTGTACAGGAGTTAGCTATACCTGAAATATTGGCAGGTAACGATCTTATCGCATGTGCACAAACAGGCACCGGGAAAACTGCCGCTTTTGTGCTGCCGGTGCTCAATAATCTTACAAAGGAACACAAACAGGAAACCAGCGTGTTAGTTATTGTGCCAACACGCGAGCTTGCAATACAAATTGATCAACAAATACAAGGGTTTACATATTTTACTCCTGTTGAGTCAATACCCGTTTACGGCGGCGGCAGCGGCTCCGATTGGGATACTGAAAAACGCGCCTTAACAATGGGAGCTGATATAATTGTTGCAACACCCGGGAGGCTAATATCGCACCTAAATATGGGATATGTTAAGTTTGAAGCAGTAAAACACTTAATACTTGATGAAGCTGACAGAATGCTTGATATTGGTTTCTTTGATGACATAATGAAGATAATTGAATATTTGCCAAAAAAAAG
The DNA here is from genome assembly GCA_964528805.1 of uncultured Lentimicrobiaceae bacterium. Lineage (GTDB taxonomy): Bacteria > Bacteroidota > Bacteroidia > Bacteroidales > F082. The sequence continues at coordinate 13,328 of CAZGWS010000042.1, forward strand.
ACAAACACTAATGTTTAGTGCAACTATGCCACCAAAAATCAGACAGCTATCCTCTAAGATACTTACTAAACCAAAGGAGGTTAGCATTGAAATATCAAAACCTGCCGAAGGTGTGTTGCAGGCTGCATATCTTGTTTACGATATGCAGAAAACAGCACTAATTTCGAGTCTTATTGAAAATAAACCTGAACTTACCAGCATACTTATTTTTAGTTCAACAAAGCAAAAAGTGAATGAAATTGTACGCGATTTAAGAAAAAAGGAGAAAAGCATACAAGGAATATCTTCAGCACTTGATCAGAGTAAACGCGAAGAGGTGTTGATGAATTTTAGAGCAAAAAATACAAGAGTAATTGTGGCTACCAATGTGCTCAGCCGCGGTATTGATATCAAAGATATTGATTTAGTAATAAACTTTGATGTACCCAATGATGCTGAAGATTATGTTCATCGCATTGGACGTACTGCAAGAGCAAAAGCAACCGGGGTGGCGCTAACACTTGTTAATGAGGCTGATATGTTTAAGTTTAAGCGCATAGAGGAGTTTATTGAAGCTGAGGTTATGAAGATTCCTTTGCCCCCAACCCTGGGAGAAGGACCAAAATGGAATCCAATACGTCCACCATGGGCTGGTAATAAAAACTCTAATAAGAACCGACGAGGTAAACCAGGGCAAAATAAAGGCTCATCGAATAAAAGATGGTCGGGGAAAAAGAAAAAGTAATATCACTAATAAATTGTATGATAGTGGTAGGCTATCGTATTTCTTCATTATTCAAGGCGATATATTTCCATAACGTGTTCTAAAATTTTCGAAAAATCAATTTTCAAGTCAATAAGTTTACCTGAATGAATATCAAATACCCAACCGTGAACAGTTATTCCTCTCTCACGATGGGCTCTCTGAACTTCCGATGTTTTAATAACATTTACGCATTGTTCCTGAACATTTAATTCTACTAATCGTTTGAATCGATTTTCTTCATCTCTTATTCCATTTAATTCTTCCCTGTGCAAACGGAATACATCACGAATATTTCGTAACCACGGATTTAAAATTCCTAAATCTTGAGATTGCATTGCCGCTTTAACTCCTCCGCAATAGTAGTGTCCACATACAACTATATGATTAACTTTAAGGTGCGAAACTGCATAACAAATTACTGACATTGAGCTTAAATCAGTATTGGGAATCATATTGGCAATGTTTCTATGTACAAATACTTCTCCCGGTGAAACTCCCATAAGCTCTTCTGCTGTAACTCTACTATCGGAGCATCCTATATAAAGAATGTCTGGGTTTTGACCTTCTGATAGATTTTTGAAATAATTAGCATCAGTGATTAGTTTTTCTTGCACCCATTCTTGATTGTTTTTGAATATTTGCTTTATGTCCATTTAAATTTAAGTTTACTTATTTTTTATGTTTTGTGTTTTCGACCTGTATTTGGCAATTGCCATCTCTCGCGATCGTTTTATGCTTGTATTTAATTCAAAACCAATTAAAATAATAAGAGCATTATAAAATAGCCATACCAATAGTATTATAAGCGAGCCTATAGATCCATATAGCACATTGTAATTTGAGAAATTCTCGAAGTACAGTTTTAGCAGCAACCCCCCAACAATAAACAACCCGGTAGAAAATATTGAACCGGCAGAGAAAAATCGGTAGTTGAGATCTTTATCTCTTCGATGACCAAAATAATACAAAATGGAAACACTTAATAATAAGATGCTTACAATAATAACCCACTGGACGATGAGCAATAAGTAAATTGTTGTGTCGTTTGTAATTATGTCGTATTTACCCAATGTGTTGATTATCAGTTTACCTGATGTTAGAAAAATCATTGCAATAAATCCTAAAAATGAAATTACGACCATTAACAAAAATGCATAAATTTTTTGTAACCACCATGGCCATTTTTTTGTACGATGATATGTTTGGTTAAAACCCTCAAGTACAGCATCTATACCATTGGTAGCGAAGTAAATAGCCATCATAAAACCTAATGACAGCAATCCGCTTTTAGGGCGACTTATTATCTCAACAATTGTTGGTTTAACCATTACAAAAATATTTGATGGTATTGTTTCAAGCATCAAATCTAATACGGTATTTTGAAAATTACTGGATGTTACATAAGGAATTAATGTGAACAGAAAAAGTATTAATGGTATTAAGGCAAGAAAAAAGTTATATGCAATAGCAGACGCACGATAGGTTAGTACACCTTTTGATATGCCTCTGAAAAAAAATACAAGTACATCGTAAAGTGGCATTCCTTCAAACCCAGGTAGCGTTATGTAACTAAGAGTTCTCTTAGTATTCCTGCGTAATCTACTAACCTTTACAGATAGATATTCATATAGTTTTTTCATTTTTATAAACCATTATTTGTTATTCACCCATGGTCTTTAAACTTAAATCAAGGCTGCTAATCTGATGCGTGAGTGCACCTACCGAAATAAAATCAACGCCGGTTTCGGCATAACGCCTTATGTTGTTTATTGTAATTCCACCTGATGCCTCCGTCTCAAACTTCCCATTTATAAGATTGATGGCTATTTGGAGGTTCTTGGGAGTAAAGTTATCAAGCATAACACGGTCAACACCTCCAATATTAATTACTTCATTAAGCTCATCAAAGTTTCTGACTTCGATTTCTATTTTGAGGTGTTTGTTTTTTTTATTAAGATAATTATTTGTTGAAATAATCGCATTTTTTATACTGCCGGCAAAATCAATATGATTATCTTTTATCATTATCATGTCGTATAACCCAACCCTGTGATTTATGCCTCCGCCAATTCGAACAGCAAGCTTTTCTACAACCCTGTTACAGGGTGTTGTTTTTCTGGTGTCGAGTAACTTTGTGTGCAAATCGCTTATTACATTGTAAACCTTGTTAGTATAAGTTGCAATTCCGCTCATGCGTTGTATAAAATTAAGTGCAGTACGCTCAGCCGATAGTAATGAATGCGTGCTTCCCTCAACAGTTAATATTTTTTCACCGGGAGCAATTTTCTCGCCATCTTTTTTAGTTACTGTTACTTTCAAACTATTATCTAATTGCTTAAAAACCATCGAGGCAACTGTAACTCCGGCAACTATTCCATTCTCTTTTGCAATCAATTTAACTTTTCCTTTTGCATTTGCCGGAATTGTTGCAAGCGAAGTATGATCGCCGTCGCCCAAGTCTTCACCCAATGCTCTATTAATTAACTCGGTAATTATTTGTTGTTCATTATTTGTCATTTACTCACAATGTTTATTAAGGTCAAAATTAATAAATTTAAGGTACTTTGTTATTTTTATTTCGATGTAGTTAGCAATATCGCCTGATAGTTATTTTGTACTGAGCATATTTTTTTGTTAAAATTTTTATAGATGAAGTTTCCACCACTTACATTTTCGCTTTAATGTATAGCACTTCTGTACTTAATTGCTATATATTTTGATATGTTGGATAATAATAAGTAAAATACAAAAAGCTTGTTACCGCTTTTACAGAGAAAAAGCTTGATAATTACAAATACAGGGTAACAGCGGCTTTGAAAAAATACAAAATGTCAAAGTTTTATATACTCACTATTTCTAACGATGAATTTAAGATTGATTACGATCTTGAAAAATATCAGGAAGAAAAATCTTTAGATGGAAAGTATATCATAGAGAGTACGGTTACAAAGCAGGATATGGACACAAAACTAGTGAGAGCTAGATACAAAGAGCTTCAAAACGTAGAACATGCCTTCCGAGATATGAAAACTGACAAATTAAATATCAGACCAATTTTTCACGTAAATGAGGCTCAAACTAGGGGACACGTTTTTGTTTGCATGTTTTCATATGCAATTGTTAAAGAGCTGGAAACAGTACTGTTTCCTTGGTTAAAAGTATATAATAAGAAAAATAATTGCAAACTATCGTATCACGATATAACCGATGAATTAAATGAAATTCAAAAAGAAATAACTAAGTTATTTAACATAAAAATG
>CAZGWS010000043.1:0-17246 GCA_964528805.1 uncultured Lentimicrobiaceae bacterium
GTGATGTTGAAGCTACATTTAGATGCCTAAAAACAGATTTAGATATAAGACCAATTTTTCATAGAAAAGATGCATACATCGAACCTCATATTTGGATTGGCGTATTTGCGTATCAGATAGTTAACTATATAAGAATCCAGTTAAAACAAAGTAATATAAACTTTAGCTGGAGTACAATAGTAGAAATTATGAAAGGGCAAAACTGCTCTTTACAAAGTGCAGAAACTAAAAATGGAATACTATATTCAAAATATGTACTAGTCCAAATACTAAGCAAAGTAAGATATATTCTGCTCTAAAATATAAATCGCAACCCTTCATAAACAAAACAAAAGTGGTGACCCAACTTTGATGTTTTGAAAATTAAATTACCGAAAATCAAACAGTTGTATTCTGAACTTTGCAAGTTGGGTTAACGTGTGTGTTATGTGTTTCTCAGCAGACCCCGAAGTAGTTAACGGTGATAATATTCAAATTATTACATGATTGGCGGCGGTTAGAAGTGGTATAATATCGTATTACTCACGCTGCTAAACGACAACTATTTCCACGATGTTAATTTGTGTCCCTTTATTGCGTAGTATAGTATAAAAACATACAGAGGAACCATCACCCAGTATGCCGATTGTGATGAAAATCTGTCGGCAAGCACCCCCCATACGAGTGGCAAAATAGCACCCCCCGAAATTGCCATAATTAGCATTGCCGATCCCGTTTTAATATAACGATTTAACCCGTGTAATGCCAATGGCCAAATTGCCGGCCATACCAACGCATTGGCAAAACCCAGCAGCGCAACAAAAGTAACAGATACCATTGGATCTGTGTAAATAGCAGTTATTGAGAATATTATACCCAAAATAGCAGAAATTGTTAAAGCTTTTTGTTGTGTTAAATTCCTTGGTATAAGTATGATTCCTGCAATATACCCTACAATCATTGAAGCTAATGTTAGCGAAGTAAAAACTTTAGCTGTACCAATTGGTATTCCAAGTGATATTCCATATCGTATAATTGTATCTCCTGCTATTACCTCTGCACCAACATATAAAAATAATGCAATTACACCTAAAATAAGATTAGGGAATTGAAAAATATTTGATTTTGTTGATGACTCAGGTTCAACACTATCGTACTGCTCTTCTTCAACGTCCGGAAGAGGTGCAAAACGAATCATTATACCTAATAGTAAAAGTATAATTGTCATGCCGAAATAGGGAACTATTACCCTGGAAGCAAGACTGTTTAGTGCAATCATTCTGGCAGGTTCTCCTAATGTCTTTAAATTATTAACAAAAGCATCACCATCATGAAGAATAAAGTATGCAAGAATAATTGGTGCCAAAGCACCTGCAACTTTATTGCAAATGCCCATAATACTAATACGCTTAGCTGCTGATTCGCTTGGACCAATTATGGTGATATATGGATTTGATGCAGTTTGTAAAAGTGCAAGTCCTGAACCCATAATAAATAATCCCAGTAAAAAAAACTCATATATTCGAGTTTGTGCCGCCGGTATAAATATGGCTGTTCCTATTGCCATTACTAATAACCCAACCGACATGCCATTTTTAAATCCTGTCCTTTTTAGTATCCACGATGACGGTAAAGCCATTGCAGTATATGAAATATAAAATGCAAATGCCACGAACAATGCCTGAAAATTACTTAGTTCGCAAGCAATTTTTAAGTAGGGTATGAGTATGCTATTTAGCCATGTTACAAATCCAAATATAAAAAATAGCAGACCTATTATTGAAATGGAAATTATGTAAGTTCGCTTATTTATTTGATGTAAATTTTTAATATTTGTATCAGCCATTTAGTGAAAACTTTGTGAGAATATCTTAAAAAATGTCAATAATACAAAAAAAAATATGGAAAGCGAGTGTTTTATTCTATGTAATTGGAAAAAGAAGTAGAAGTGAAATATAATACTGCTGCTCTATCTATTAATAGTAAGATAATGCAGCATTTGATATCATCATTTCTTCTAAATGAAATATGGATTCAATACTGTTACGTAATGAGTGTTTAGCCCTTGACAATTGTGATTTTGAGGTATTTACCGAAATGTTCATTATCTCACTTATTTCTTTATGTGAGTAACCTTCAATGGTGTTTAAGTTAAATACCGTTTGGTAACCGTTTGGTAACTCCCTTATTATTTTCAAAAGTTCTTTATGTGTCATTGCCGACAGAGCCTCATTTGCAGCTGTTAGCGTGATATATGAATTTTCAGGATCAATATCTTTATTAAATAGGTTTTTTCTTTTATAATAGTTGAGAGCAGTAGTAATAATTATTCTTCTTACCCAACCCTCAAATGATCCTTTACCGGAATAGTCTTTCAAATACTTAAAAACTTTTATAAAACCTTCTTGAAGAATATCCTCAGCGTCAGTGCGGTTTTTGGCATATCGCAGGCATACGCCATAAATTTTCCTTGAGTACCTCTCGTATAATTTACGCTGTGATTTCCTGTCATTTTGTAAACAATTTGAAATTAATTTCTCAAAATCAAAATCCGTAACTATATCTGTCATAAATATATTTTTGCAAAACAGTTGCAAATATAGTCTTAGTAAGGTGGTTTGCCATTAATGTATTACTACACTAACTCTACATGTGGGTTATTTATATCTATTATAAATAATATTACCTCTACATTAAATATTATAAAAACCGGAAATACAGTTAATTATAAATTTGTAATACACTACTCATTATTATTTATATATTAAGGAAGTACTCGGACAATGATTGCCCATTATTTATATTAAACTTTTTACGTAGTCGATATCTGCTCATCTCGACAGCTTTAATAGAAGTATTATTAATGGATGATATTTCTTTTGTTGTTAAATTAAGACGGAGTAGAGCGCATAATCTTTTTTCGTTATTGGTCAAATTTGGAAACTTCAGTTTTAGCTTTCTAAAAAAGTCATCATAAGCTAAATCAACTTTTTGTTGAAATTTTTGAATATCTTTATTTAACTGTAAGCTTTGTTGAACGTGAATAGACAATTCTTTAAGTTTCCTACTTAGCTCATCATCACTACTTGAAGATAGTTTATTTAAATTATTTTTTAATTCTTTAAGTACTTTGTTTTTTTGAACAAGATGTAAAGCAAAGTTTGTAAGATCATTGTCCTTACTGTTCAGTTCTATTTTAAGTAAACTTTGTTCCACTTCGTGCAATTGCCTGTCTTTTTTGTTTATAAGTTTTTCCTTTTTTATTTTAAATCGTAATCGCACTATTATAAATATGGTAATAATAATTAACACAATACTACTTAAAATAATAATATTTTGTTTCAGATTGTTTATTTCGCGTTCATTTTTAAGCAATTCTATGTCGGAGTCCTTTATTTGTAATTCTTTTTCCTTTATGTTTCTCAGAAAGTGAGATTGTAAATCAAAGAGCTGATCATTCATTCGCCGGTTAATAATAGAATCGTTATATTGTGCATAAGTGTTAATGTATATCAATGCTTGTCTATATTCTTGTTTTTGTTTAAATATTTTACTTAACCCCAATGATGAATTCTTAATTCCTTCCCAGTGATCATGCTTAATGGCAAGTTTATAGGCACTATTGTATGATTGATAAGCTTTGTTGATACTATTTATTTTATAATATTCATCACCCATTAATATCAATAAATGTGTTAATCCGTTTATGTCATTTATCTTATTATATATGACTAAACTAATTTTATAATTATTGAAAGCCTTGTCAATATCACCTTGTAAACAATTAATTAGACCAATGTTTTCATAGTTAATAGCCTTGAGTTGCATGTAGTTAGATACATTGTTTAGCTTTATACTGCGCATGTAGTATTCAGCAGCTCTTGATAAGTCTCCATTTATTCGATAAATTTCGCCAATATTATTTAATTCAATGGCAATGCCTTTGTTATTTTTCAAACTTGTATAAAGTTTTTTAGCATTTTGAAAGTAGTATAGTGCATCATCATAATTTTTTTGATTAAATAATATACCCCCAATGCGGTTGTAGGAATCAGCTATCAGTTTCTTATCATTTATCTGAACGGCATACTCCAATGATTTACGGTAATAGAATAATGTACGCTCAGTATCGTAGTGATTGTTGTAATAAAGCATCCCCAAATTACCAAATATAATTGATAATTTTTTAACATTATTAAGTTTAGTAAATATTTTGGCACTTATTAAATAGTAATTTATTGCAGGTTGAGTGTTATTATTCATAGCGTACAGTTCACCCATTAGTTCATTTGTTTCGCCACATGCTTGCTTTGACTTTGTTTTGTTAGCGAGGCTAAGAGCTTTTTTGTTGTATTTAATTGCCAACTCAAGCGAGTCGTCTTTAAACTTATTTGCAAGATTAAAATATGTATATACTTTTATGAGACTATCATTCCCAATGATGCTATTGGGCTGACCTACAATAAATTGTGTTAATAGAATAATAAATATTAGTGATGAATACTTTTTGTAATAACTTGTCATGATGTGTTATACCTGATTATTCATAAGGATCGGTAACAGGTATCACGTAATACTCGCCGGTACGAGGATCTTTATAAAATTTATTATATCCATTTATGCTCTCAATGTTAGCATCAACAGAACCTTTGACGAAAACAGTATTGTTTACATCAACTTCACCCATTACTCGCATTGCAGAATCAGCAACTACAACTTGCGGACTTATACGGGGTATGATGCCTGCATTTTGAAAAACAATTATCCAAACACCTACTACTATAAGTGCAAGTGCTATTTTTATGTATTTTATGTTAGCTGCCATCTATTTTTAATTTGCATTATTAACGATAATTTAGCTGATACGCTAAGAAAATAACAAAGTTTCTAAAAAATACTATTTTTTTAATGTTACAAAGGTATAGTTTTTTTACATTAACGAAAATCATCGTGTTTAATTTACTAAATCATCGTTGATATTGATGACGTTACCGATTATTATTCCAATTTTTCAACATTCAACATTTTAATTTTATCATCGGAAGTAATGTAATCCGGAAGTGTGTTAATGTTAACAATGGCAATTTTTTTATTCTGTTTTCTAATTTCGATAATTTGAGATTGGCTGGGTATAAAATTGTATGCTATATGATTTGTATAGAACATTATTGGAATATGTCCGTTAACAATAATGCCGGCGTTAAATATTACATAATTTGTATCGGGTAGCTCTTCTTTTAATGATTTAATGAATTTCATCTCAGTTAGTTCACCAAGTCTATTCCTGTTGTTGTGTGGTTTATTCATTGTGTGAAAGTTGTAAATTCTGGATAGATTAAGAGCAGTAAACGCAATTGAAATAGGGATGACAATACCTAATACTGCAACTATTAACGGGTATCTAATCTTTTTTCTAATAATGATAAGTGTTTCGTTTACAAGAGTTCCAATTCCCAAATAAATAAATGGCGCAACAATTAGTACAAATCCAACCATTTTTGTTGCGGCAGCAGTATAAAACAAGTAAACAAATATTATAGTTATCATAATAAATATTCTGTACTTGTTATTAATCACTTTAATCAACATAATTACTATTCCGGCCAGAACGATAGCAGGTATTGCATCACCAGTACCATATAATTCCATTAACCCATTAGTAAAATAATAGAAGAAACCCTTGCTATGACCTTCAATTACTTCAAAAAAATGTTTGCCATTAAGGGCATATTCATATAAAAACTCTTTGGGATATTTAATCCGTGCGTACAATACCCATGGTAAAAATACGGATATACTAACTGAGCCTGAATATAATATTGGTAGGTATGATTTAATTTTGAATTTGCCCGATAATCCCCATACCAATTTTGATATTATCCATACTACATAAATTAGTAATCCCATCAACCATTTTACTAAAACTGCACAACCACTAAATATTCCTATTAATACTAACCAGTACGTTTTATTCGACTGCGAATACTCGAACCATGACCATAAGCTTGCAGTAATATAAAATAGGAATGCAATATCATTATGATCTGTTGAATATCCACCAACAATTAGTTCCAATGGGAAATACGCTGTTGCAAAAAATAATGCACCATAATATGCTGAATTCTTGTTAATTGTGATTGAACCTATTCGATAAATAAAAACAGGGATAAACGCATGCATAATTATACTAGGAATGCGAACAGATAATTCGGAAATTCCAAATAACTTTAAACTTAAAGCTATTTGCCATAAAAATAATGGCTGTTTATGTAACCAAACGTTATTTGCAGTCCAGTTTCTATAGTCAAAGTGTAATAATGGGTTACTGTATAACGTGGGTTTGAGAGGGTTTGATAACAAATTTTTTGCTACTAAAGCGTGGTATTGCTCATCCCAAAGGTTTAAAAAGGGATCCAAACTTGCAACAAAATACCCTAGACATAATGTCCCCAAAAATAGAAGTAACATGCTGCTATTGGATGATTTCTTAAAAAGAATAACTGATAATAATAACAATAACCCACTAACTATTAACGTAATAATCTGGCTTGTTTCAAAATAGCTGTATAGCATTATTATTTAAGTAAATTACTTTAACCCACTTATATTTTTTTAATCTGGGCTAATGCAGGAGATATCTTTGTGTGTATGTGTCCACCATCTTTATCATCGTTATTTCTACAACTACCATCACCAGGAGTACCTGCACATGAGCACCCCAACCGTTTGCCTGTATGAGGATCAACAGAAGAACATTGTTTCTTAAACTCGCCATCTTTTTTAAAAAACATTTTAACTGCGAAACCGGCAAAAACAATTGCCATAATAATTATGCTTAGAAGTAATAATTTTAAATACATTTTATTTAAATTTTATATAATGCAAAAGTAAATAAAACTGTTGTATTGTTTTAACAATTATAATAAATATGTTATCTTCTTTTACTAAAGTTTATTATATTTTTGCAACAATAATCGGCTTAAATTATGAAAGTAATTATCAAGTTACAGTTTGTTATTTTTTTAATATCGTTTACTCCTGCTATTTATTGCCAAAATGTTAACATTAATAGTGGTAGGGATATCTCTGATTTATCTGGTAACGAAATAAATCCCAGCTGGTCCTATGATGGTAAAAATTTGCTGTTTCAGTCTTCAGATGGTGAAAATATTAATTTATATATTTATAAAGTAGAAGCAGATACATTGTTGTATATTAGTGATTCAAGCTATAATTTTAGCAATCCTGTGTGGTTTCCCGATGGTAGCAAGATAGTTTTTGATTCTGATAAAAGCGGACCTGATTATCTTTATACAATTGATGTAGTTACACTTGAGATTACTCCCTTATTCAATCGCAATATTAGATGCCGTGATGCATGTTTTTCTACTTCCGTGCGTCAGGTTTATTTTACGGGTTGGGACGAATTTAATAAGAGATGGGAAATATATAGCTATGATTTTGTTTACGATAACATTAACAAATTAACCAATAATAAATATGGTTGTAGTGATGCTGATGTTAGTGCTGATGGCAAATTAGTTGCTTATTGTAGATTGAACCACACTGCTGATACTAAAAATATTGAAGTCATCAACTGGTATGGCGATGCGGTTATTGAGTTTAATGACTTTGAAGGTCAATATCCTTCATGGAGTCCATCAGGGTTTAAGCTTCTTTTTGTATCGAATATAGATGACAGCAAGGGTGAACTCTATAGTATTTGGAAAGATGGGAGTCATCTGAAAAGGCTTACTAACGATAAATTTAAAGTTATGTCCGCCGTTGTGTCACCGGATGCGATAAAAATAGCACTTTCAGTATATACGCCAAAAGGCTGGGATATTTTTATAGTGCCATTTGATGAATAATAAATTAAACACTCTGTTTAGTTAGTGCTTCAAAGAAAACTCTAACTTTTTAGGTGGTTTCTAAGAAACTGTCAAAGATGAGACTCCCGAAGTTTTGAAAATCAAGGAGTTTGCTTTTATAAACGATTGTTCTAAAATTGTGAGTAACTCAGTATTAGTGTTTTCTTAGAGACACTAGTTAGCATCAAGTATTACCCATGGTTGAGTGAGCCGGCTTTTAAGGTATTCTTTCTGCCAGCTCCATTCGGGATGTTTTTTAAAAAATACATCAACATTGAATTCTACACCATCAGCTCTTCCAATGCGACCCCAAAATTTAAGCTTAGAGGCAAGATTGGCGGTTGTTACTTTCCCGTCTGTTGACCCAGCTGGTGTATATGGCTCAGCCCAAGCTGTTACAGGAGGGGCAAATTCACGTGGATCAATGTCGTAGTGCGAGCATATTGTGCGACACGAAGGCTGTTCTCTATCCAAATATACATCAAAAGTATCAGCCAACATCTTCATGCCTGTTTGTGCGTCAATAAGCCCAAGGTTTTGCTCCAACAGCTGCGGCCAGCGAATTCTTCGTGCTCCCGTTTGCATGCGAGGATCGTTAAAACCCGTTTCTCCTTTACACTCTAAGTTTCGTATTCTGGGATCCCAAACCACATTGCAGCCATAAAAATAGCCTTCTGTCTTTTTTTCTAGACTTTGATAATATAATCCTTGTTCAAAACGAGCAATTTCGCTTGTGTTGTAGTTAGCAATTAACCAGCTTGCATTCATACCACCATTGTTACCTTTGTTCATTTCTGCAACATATTCATCAATAGATGATGCAAATTGGATGGCGTTACGAGTTCTAATAAAATATGGGATACCATCTGTTGTGTAGCTTGTGAGCCCAAGAATCGTTGTCTCAACCGAAGCAATGCCCTCACTATTTATATAAAAATCTTCCTGACTTGACACAAACCCGGGAGCGCACTGCATAACGAAGCCGTAACCGTCATTTGGCACAATCTCTAACGCAATATTATATGCTTGCTGAATCGAGAAATCATCAAAAGTTTCATGACCAATTACAATTTTACCATCTGTAGTTGCCGATCCTGTTGCTACAAAAGCACTGCATTTTTCTTTAAGCGACTTGTGATAGTAATAAGTAGTATATTCGCTTGCATGTAAAGGCCACCAGCTCTCGGTTAATTCAGTGTACATATTCCACCCAAGTACTTGTTCGTATGATGTTTCAATACCTGCGCTGGTGAGTCCGGCAGCTATACCTTCCATCTCTTTTACCAAATATTCAGGTACTGATTTACTATATAATTCAACAGCTTTATCAACAAAAAATGATATGTCCATACCTGTTGTTTGCACACAATTTAAAGATGCAACGCGCCATGCTTCTTTGTATTGATAGGCAAGGAGATAGCCATGCTGAAACCCTCGTTCCATAGGATCTCCCTCGGTATGCACAATAACCCAACCTGCTTCATTGTGAATATTGGCTTTGTCAATCCATGCTTTTTCTTTAGCAGTTAGTTTATTGTCATTGTCTTTTAAAGTATTACCTACAAATATTTGTGCAGATAATAGTACAATCATAATTACTATAGAACGTAAGTACATAATATTTTATTTTTGTTAATAGATAGATATTTAAGGTTTTAAGCCACAATAAATAATAATTTTCCTTTGCTAAGGTAGTATTTTTATTACAATTTCAACATATACTGCAAAATTTTATTACCAATTAATTTAATAGATGTTAGATGTTAGCCTGTTTTATTGTTAAATTTGCCAACTACACTTAAAACTGATAAGATGGCACAGCAACAGCAAGAGTTTGATATTAGGAAAATTATTCCTATAGCAGTAGTTATAATTATTATTATTGCGGTAATAATGTTTTGGAGCAGAATGACTGTTACAATTGAGGCCGGTCATGCCGGAGTTCTTTTTAAAACTTTTGGTGGTGGTATTGATACTACCCAAACTTACAGCGAAGGTTTTCATTTTCTGGCTCCATGGAATGAGATGATAATTTATGATACACGCCAACAGAAAATTGATGAGAGCATGGATGTGCTCTCCTCAAACGGTCTTGAGATAAAAGCTGATATATCAGCGTGGTATCGTCCTTTATATAAAAAACTGGGGTTGTTACATGTAAATATTGGGAAAGACTATATGCATGTGGTTGTAGTACCAGCTTTACGTGCATCAGCAAGAAGCGTTATCGGGCGTTATACTCCTGAACAAATTTACTCAACAAAACGTGACATTATTCAAGATGAGATTTTTACGGAATCGCAAAATATCCTTGATAAAAAGTATGTTGACTTATCTCAAATACTTATTCGTTCAATTGTGTTACCTCCAACAATAAAGTCGGCTATAGAAAGTAAATTAAAACAGGAGCAAGAATCGTTGGAATATGAATTTAAACTACAAAAAGCCAGAAAAGAAGCTCAGCGGCAAATAATTGATGCTGAGGGTAAAGCCAAAGCCAATAAGATTCTAAATGCCAGTCTTACAGATAATATTTTACGCGAAAAAGGAATTAGTGCAACTGTTAAACTCGCCGAATCTGATAATACTAAAATTGTGATTATTGGTAACAGTAGCGATGGTATGCCACTTATACTTGGCGACATAAAATAAATAAACTTTATAACACATAATATTATGAGAATAAGATCAATAACATTGGCTTTTGTTTTTGTCATGATTACTGGAATGTTATTAACTTCATGTAATCATGATGATCGAAATAATCAAAATGATAGAAATATTACTGATAACAATAATATGAGCAATATGATGCCTGACAATAATCATATGCCTGACAACCGTGTATCACTAAATCTTTCTCCTAAAAAAGCACGTCATCAATTGATGAATATGAGAAATCATTTAGAGGCTGTTCAATCTATTATTTTCTATCTTTCAAAAAATAACTTTGATAGCGCATCAGCAGTAGCATCTTCCAAACTTGGTCTATCAAAAGAGATGAAAATAATGTGCTCCTCCTTTGGAAACGAGGACTTTGAAAAACTGGGTTTTAAATTTCATAAAAGTGCTGATAGGATGAGTGAAGTAATTAAAACAAAAGATAAAGATAAATCGTTAGCTGCCTTATCTGTAACGCTAAATTACTGTGTTGCTTGCCACTCGGCATTTAAACAATGAAAAAATAATTTTATTTAATATTAAGTAACAAAATTAATGTCATGAAAAAGATTCTTTTTATTTGTTTTATCACTATGGTGATGTCTGCATCTCAGACAATTGCACAGAAAAGCACGTCATTAATTGAGAAGCCTGATTTGCAACTTAAAAACAAATTGATGACACCTGAAGCATTATGGGCATTTGGTCGTGTTAGTGGTCCAAGCGTTAGCCCTGATGGAAAAATCGTGGTTTATGGAGTTTCATATTACTCTATCGATCAAAACAAAGGTAATAGGGAGCTATACTCTGTTGATATTAGTACACAAAAGGTAAAACAACTCACACATACTCCTAAAAGCGAATTCAATGCAGTTTGGCGTCCTGATGGCAATAAAATAGGCTTCTTAACATCCGAAAATGGCTCAGTTCAGCTTTGGGAGATTAACCCTGATGGTACCGAACGAACACAAATATCAAGTATAGAAGGAGGAATTACAGGTTTTAAGTATTCACCAGACCAAAGTAAAATTCTTTATACAAAGGATCTTAAAATTAAAGAGAAATTCCCTGAATTATACAAAGGATTAACTAAAACAACGGGTAGATTGATGAATGATTTAATGTACCGACATTGGGATCATTGGGTTGACTCCTACAGCCACGTTTTTGTTGCCGATTATGATGGTAAACAACTGAGTAACAATAAAGATATTATGCAAGGCGAACCCTACAACTCACCATTAAGTCCCTTTGGTGGGATAGAACAAATTGAGTGGGCATCAGACAGTAAAACTATTGCTTATACAAGTAAGAAGTTAGTAGGTAAAGCGGCAACACTATCTACAAACTCTGATATTTATTTTTATAATATTGAAACAGGTGAAACTAAAAATATGACCCTCAATAACAAAGGTTATGATATTTCTCCTTCTTTTTCACCCGATGGAAATTTTATGGCGTGGGAGAGTATGGAACGTAATGGTTACGAATCTGATAAAAATCGCTTATTTATTTTGAATTTAAAAACAGGTAATAAAATATATGCTACAGATGGCTTTGACCAAAATGTAGGAAGCATAAGCTGGTCTGCCAATAGCAAAGATGTATATTTTACAAGCGATTGGCATGGTGCATTTCAAATATGTAAATATAACTTGAAGAAAAATGATATAAAAAAATTAACTAAAGGCTTGCACGACTACAGAACGGTAACAATTGCCGGGAAAAATCTTATTGCAACAATGCAAACCATGTCTCTACCAACAGAGCTTTTCTACGTTAACCCTAAAAATGGTGATGCTCAGCAAATTACATTTACCAATAAAGAGTTGCTCGGCAGAATAACAATGGGTAAAACCGAGGAACGGTGGATAAAAACAGCCGATGGTAAAGACATGCAGGTTTTTGTTATCTATCCTCCAAATTTCGACTCAACAAAGATATACCCAGCATTATTGTACTGTAAAGGGGGGCCTCAGGGTCCTTTAAGTCAAAGCTTCCACTACAGGTGGAACTATCAGCTGATGGCTGCAAATGGTTATATTATTGTTGCTCCGGCAAGACGCGGTGTTTCGGGATTTGGGCAAGCCTGGCAGGAGCAGATTAGCGGCGACTATTACGGAAAAAGCATGACCGATTATTTAACAGCAATAGATGAACTTGCAAAAGAGCCTTATATTGATAATAGCCGTTTAGGTGCTGTAGGGGCAAGCGCCGGCGGGTATGCAGTATATTATTTAGCCGGTAATCACAATGGTAGATTTAAAGTATTTATTGCGCATGATGGCATTTTCAACGAAGAAGCTCAGTACCTCGAAACTGATGAAATGTGGTTTGAAAATTGGGATATGGGTGGTCCTTTTTGGGAGAAACAAAATAAAGTAGCTCATGATTCCTATGCTCATTCACCTCATAAATATGTACAAAATTGGGATACTCCTATATTAGTAATTCATAGTGAGCACGATTATCGTATTGCGGCATCACAAGGTATGTCGGCCTTTAATGCTGCAATACTAAGAGGAATTCCTGCTGAGTATCTCTATTTTCCTGATGAAAGCCATTGGGTGCTAAAACCCCAAAATGCAATATTGTGGCAGCGCACATTTTTTAATTGGCTGGATAAATACTTAAAATAAAATTTGCGTTTTTTATTAAATAAAAGTGTATCTTTGATACACATTTGATTATTAAACTACAAAATAAAAATTACCCTAAACTAAGTCTTATTTATTATGAAAATAACAATTGTTGGAACCGGATACGTTGGTTTAGTTACCGGTGCTTGTTTTTCTGAAGTAGGTATTGATGTTACTTGCGTTGATATTGATGAAAAGAAAATTGAAAACCTGAATAATGGTATTATTCCGATTTATGAACCTGGATTGGAAGATATGGTTGAACGAAATGTAAAAAAAGGACGCCTTAAGTTTAGCACAAAACTATCAGAATGCCTTGATAACGTTAGCGTTGTTTTTGGTGCTGTTGGTACTCCACCCGATGAAGATGGAAGTGCTGATTTAAAGTATGTTCTGCAAGTTGCCGATTCAGTTGGTACTCACATGAATGATTATCTGTTAATGGTTACAAAAAGTACTGTGCCGGTTGGAACAGCTGAGAAAGTTAGAAAAGCAATGAAAAAAGCACTTGAGAAAAGAGGTGTTGATATCGAATTCGATGTGGCGTCAAATCCTGAATTCCTGAAAGAAGGAGATGCTGTTAATGATTTCTTAAAACCAGATAGAATTGTTGTTGGCGTTGATTCTGACAAAGCTCATGACGTAATTGATCGGCTTTATAAACCGTTTACAATGAACGGCCATCCTGTAATTTTTATGGATATTGTTTCTGCCGAAATGACTAAATATACCGCAAACTCAATGCTTGCAACTAAGATTAGCTTTATGAATGATATTGCAAATCTGTGCGAGATTGTTGGTGCTGATGTAAATTCAGTGCGGAAAGGTATAGGCTCCGATAGGAGAATTGGACCGTATTTTATTTACCCCGGAACCGGTTATGGTGGCTCTTGTTTTCCAAAAGATGTAAAAGCACTAATAAAAACATCTGATAATTTGGGCTATGATATGGCTGTTCTTAAAGCGGTTGAGGATGTGAATGAAAGACAAAAGTCGGTGTTGTTTGCCAAAGCTATGAAGTTTTTTAACTCAGACTTGGCAGGCAAAACATTTGCCATGTGGGGATTATCATTCAAACCTAAAACCGATGACATGCGCGAAGCCCCTTCACTGGTGGTTATAAGAAAATTGCTGGCAGCCGGTGCAAAAGTTAAAGCATACGACCCCGTTGCTATGGAAGAAACAAAACGTATTATGGGTGATAAAATTGAGTTTGTTGACGATATGTTTGAAGCTTTAATTGATGCTGATGGATTATTCCTGATGACAGAATGGTCTGAATTTAAATTTCCGGCTTTTAATGTTATGAAAAAACTTCTAAATAATAATGTAATTTTTGACGGAAGAAATATCTATGATGTGTCTGATATGAAAGAATATGGATTCCATTACTTTGGCATAGGTGTGAATTTAAAATAATTAATCTAAATTTTGAAAGGCTGTGTTTTATCGCAGCCTTTCTTGTAAAAATACTTTTATGAAACGAATATTAGTTACCGGTGGTGCCGGTTTTGTTGGATCTCACCTTTGCGAAAGACTGCTTAAAGATGGTAATGAAGTAATTTGTCTTGACAATTATTTTACCGGACAAAAGAAAAATATTGAACATCTTATTGATAATCACTATTTTGAAATGGTCAGGCACGATGTTACAATGCCTTATTTTGTTGAAGTAGATGAAATTTATAACCTTGCATGTCCTGCATCACCGGTGCACTATCAGTACAACCCTATTAAGACAGTAAAAACTTCGGTTATGGGTGCAATAAATATGTTGGGTCTTGCGAAGCGCGTTAATGCTAAAATTCTGCAATCCTCTACGAGTGAGGTTTATGGTGATCCAAAAGTCCATCCACAAACCGAGGACTATTGGGGGCATGTTAACCCCATTGGGATAAGATCATGTTACGATGAAGGTAAACGCGTGGCAGAAACTCTATTTAAAAGTTATGAAATGCAAAATGGTGTTAGAATTAAAATCATCAGAATATTTAATACCTACGGCACACGAATGGATCCAAACGACGGAAGAGTGGTTTCTAATTTTATCGTTCAGGCTCTTAATGGAAAGGATATTACCGTTTATGGTGATGGTAATCAAACAAGAAGCTTTCAGTATGTTGATGATTTAATAGAAGGTATGACTCGAATGATGGCAACCGATGATGATTTTACAGGACCTGTTAATATAGGAAATCCGGGTGAATTTACAATTCTTGAACTTGCACAAAAGGTTATTGAGCTTGTTGGCAGCAAGTCTAAATTAGTCTTTGAGCCACTACCAGCCGATGATCCTATGCAGCGACAACCTAACATATCACTCGCTAAGAGTAAGTTAGGCTGGGAACCTAAAGTTAGCCTCGAAGAGGGTCTTAAACCTACAATTGTATTTTTTGACAAACTGCTAAAAGAAAGTGGGTATTAAAATAAACATAATGGGTTTATGCTATTTAATAAAAATATAAGTTTAAAAGGTTGATGACAAGATTTATTTTCTTCGACAAAAAACGAATTATCTATTCACTCTTTATTATTTTATGAAAAATATCCTGATAACCGGCAGTAATGGTCAACTTGGATCAGAAATACAAGCCATAGCTCTTCAATTTCACAATTATAATTTTATCTTTACAGATATAGCTGAACTTGATTTAACAAATTATAAACAGGTCGAATCATTTTTTTGTTCTAATGAAATATCAGTGTGCGTAAATTGTGCCGCCTACACTGCTGTCGATAAAGCTGAAGACGACCAAAGCACTGCAATGCTTGTTAATTGTGATGTTGTTGAAAATTTGGCTAAAGTTTGCAATAAAAACAAGACACTCCTTATACATATATCAACAGATTATGTATTTGATGGGAAACATTATAAACCTTACGATGAAACTGACTTGCCTGCACCTGATTCCTGGTATGGAACAACAAAGTTAGAAGGTGAAGAAGCTGTATTTGAAAATACCAATCGAGCTATTATCATCCGTACATCGTGGCTATACTCATCTTATGGTAATAATTTTGTTAAAACAATGATGCGGCTTGGCAACGAGCGCAATGAGTTAGGTGTTGTTGTTGATCAAATTGGTACACCAACTTATGCCGCCGACTTAGCATCTGCAATTATGCAAATAGTAGATCAGGTAGACGATAAACCTATAAAAGAAATATACCATTACAGCAACGAAGGTGTTATTAGCTGGTACGATTTTGCCATCGCAATAATGCGTGAAGCAAACATTACTTGTAAGATAAATGCTATTGAATCTAAAGATTTTCCTGCTAAAGCAAATCGTCCCTTTTATAGCGTATTAAACAAAGCTAAGTTAAAAAATGATTTTCAAGTTAGCGTACCATATTGGCTTGATAGTCTAAAGATTATGATAGCAAATCTGAAATAGAATTTGTAAATTATCACTATTTGTAAACACAAAATAGATTTAAGATATGAATAAAAATATTGACAAAGAAGTACTCGACAAAGCTAATGTTTGGTTAAAGGGTAATTATGATGATGATACAAAAAAATCTATCATGGAAATGATGGAAAATAACCCTCAGGAGTTAACAGAATCTTTTTATCGCAATCTTGAATTTGGAACCGGAGGGTTGCGCGGAATAATGGGAGTAGGCTCAAACAGGATGAATAAATACACAGTTGGTGCTGCTACTCAAGGGATGGCTAACTATTTGAAAAAGAAGTTTGTAGATCGTGATGTAATAAGCGTGGCAATTGCTTACGATTGCCGTAATAATAGCTGCAACTTTGCTCAAATTACTGCTGATGTGTTTTCAGCAAATGCCATAAAAGTTTATTTATTTAATAGCCTGCGGCCAACTCCAGAATTGTCATTTGCAATTAGATATTTAGGTTGCCAAGGTGGTATTGTAATTACTGCATCGCACAATCCTAAAGAATATAACGGCTACAAAGCGTATTGGGATGATGGTGGACAGCTAATCAGTCCTCATGATAAAAATGTAATTGCCGAAGTGCTTAAAATTACCGATATCTCAGACGTTAAATTTACTGGTAATACTGATTTAATTGAAATTATTGGCGAAGAAGTTGACAATGCTTATCTTGCTAAAATTCATG
>CAZGWS010000044.1:0-1782 GCA_964528805.1 uncultured Lentimicrobiaceae bacterium
TTAAGTAAATTCAGGTTAAGGAAAAAGCCACAGAAGCAGTATAATAACCAACAATGATGGCAGCATATTGAGTACGTTTATTTTTTTTATTTTTAGTATGGTAATCCCCATACCTACCAACAAAATGCCGCCAACAGCTGAAATTTCAATAATCATCATTTCAGGGATAAAGTTGCCAAACAATGAAGCAAGCAGTGTTAATCCGCCTTGAAAAATAAACAATGGTATTACGGAAAAAATTACTCCAACCCCCAAACCCGATGCTAAGGCAATTGAAGATACTCCATCCATCAATGACTTTATATACAGCAATTTAGGAACTCCGGTCATCCCCTCCTCTATTGCTCCCAAAATTGTTAACGATCCAACGCAATAAAGCAAGAAAGCCGTTAACAGACCCTCAGTAAATTTATCATTTCCAATACTAAATTTATGCTTTAGGATACCGCTAAGATGTTCTACCCTTTTTTGAAGCTGCAATGCTTCGCCAATAACTGCCCCAATAATTAGAGCCATTATCATATGCAAAACGTGGGTTGTTTTAAGAGCCATCGAAATACCTAAAAACAGCGTGAATAATCCTATCACCTGAAAAAAGATATTTACAAACCTTTGGGGTAGCCGTTTATGTAAAAAAAGGCCGATTATTCCTCCAACTATTATTGCAATAATATTTACTATGGTTCCTATCATTTCTTTTTGTGCTTAAACGGAACAGTAATTCCTAACCAAGGTATTGCAAGAAACGTATCAAGGTGTTGAATAATTGGGAAGAACAATCCATAATCAATACTAACTGAATTAATTAAATTTCTACCTCCGATAGATATTAAACCAATAAAATTATCAGAACCAATATTAATAAAGTAATTTTCGGTCATGATGTAACCGCCTTTTTTTCCAACACGAATAATTCCACTAATATTAACAAGTGGAGTACTAGCCCACTCACCTTCAACAAATCCCCATCCCAAACCAATACTCATATTCTTATCTCGTGAACCAAAAGTTGTAGTTCCGTAAGCGATGCCAAAACCGGCATTATTTTCACCCAACACGGTACCAAAAAGACCCCCAACCCCAACATTTAATTTGTTATTTACAACAGGTATTGAGAATTTTGGAGTAATCCAAATTGGTGTAGATGTGCCTGCAAACAGAAACAGTGGAATCATACCAATTCCAGCGGAAAAATTATCAGTAAAACCATAAGATACTTGATTAAATAATACCCAATAGTTTTGATAATATCCTTCACCCATTTTTAATCCATAGCCATTTGGAGCCCAAAAATAGCGAGCCGATTGTATGCTTCTGTGCCAATATTCTTGAATACCGGATGCGTTATGTGATAACTGATATATTCTATCAACCTTATCGGTACTAATTTTCAAGATACCATATTCGGTCGTATTTATTAAAAACACGGAGGTGTCGGAACTCTCAAGATGGCCCACAAACTTGTTGCCATCAACAGTTTCGATACAATAGCGTAAGGTATCAGAATTTTGCGCAATTGTTTTTTGAGTGATAGTCATCAAAAAAAGTAAAAGACCAACAACTAACAATGTTTTTGAATAAAAATTGTATGACGATTTCATGATATTAGTTTTTATTTTTTTTGCTAAAGTACTTCAAATAGTGATATATTGTAGTTGGGTTATAGTTGGCATTATACTCGATGCGGTAACGATTGCAGTGGTAGATTGTTGAAATGGCGGCGATACTTTTGTTAACGGGCGGATGCTGACAGAGGAAGCACACGCACCGTTTAGAAAAATA
>CAZGWS010000044.1:1882-4131 GCA_964528805.1 uncultured Lentimicrobiaceae bacterium
CACATCAACACATCACAATAAAAAAGTTGACATTTTGTCACCTCAGCACCATTGGCATAAGCTTTGACATTTGCACAATCAAACAAAAATTAAATAAAATGACTGTACAAAAAGGTAAAATTGATATTAAAACCGAGGATATTTTTCCGATAATAAAAAAGTTCCTCTATTCAGATCACGAAATATTTTTACGTGAGCTTATTTCAAATGCTACTGATGCAACCCAGAAGTTGAAGACACTTGCATCGCTTGGTAAATTTACGGGTGAGTTGGGCGACCTTACAATCCATGTTAAAGTTGATAAGAAAGAAAAGACAATTACTGTAAGCGACCGCGGTTTAGGCATGACAGGTGATGAAGTTAAAAAATACATTAACCAGATTGCTTTTTCGAGTGCTGAAGAATTTGTTAAGAAATTTAAGACTAAGAGCGAAGCCGAAAATAATAACATTATCGGTCATTTTGGGTTAGGATTTTATTCAGCTTTTATGGTAAGTAGTATGGTTGAGATAAAAACTAAGACGTATAAAAAAGGCGGAAGTACTAAACCTGTAAGGTGGGAATGTGATGGCAGCCCCGCTTATTCATTAGAAGAAATAAAAAAAGACGATCGAGGTACTGATGTTGTTCTGCATATTGACGACGAAAATGTTGATTTCCTTGAAGATTACAAAATAAATGAGCTGTTAAATAAATATTGTAAATTTTTACCAGTGCCAATTCAGTTTGGTATGGAGAAAATTCAAGAACCTGTAGAAGGCAAGAAAGATAAGGATGGCAACCAGGAAATGAAAGAGGTTGAAAGACCAAAAATAATAAATAACACTAATCCTTTATGGAAGAAAAAGCCAAGTGAGGCAACCGACGAAGATTATAAAAATTTCTATCGCGAGCTTTACCCATACTCTTTTGAAGAGCCTCTGTTCCACATTCATCTAAACGTTGATTATCCGTTTAACCTTACCGGGATACTTTACTTCCCAAAGGTAAAAAAGGATTACGAAATGCAACGCAATAAAATTCAACTCTATAGTAATCAGGTATTTGTAACCGATTCGGTAGAAGGTATTGTGCCTGACTTCCTTACACTTTTACATGGCGTTATCGACTCGCCTGATATTCCTTTGAATGTCAGCCGCTCGTACTTACAAAGCGACAGAAATGTAAAAAAGATATCAAGTTACATAATGCGTAAGGTAGCCGATAAACTTGCCGAGCTGTTTAAAAAAGACCGCAAGTCGTTTGAGAAGAAATGGGATGATATTAAAATATTTATTGGCTACGGCATGATTTCTGAAGAGAAATTTTATGAGAAAGCCGAAAAATTTGCCCTTCTTAAAAACGTAGAAGGTAAGTATTTTACTTTTGAGGAATACAAAAAGCACATTGAGAAAACCCAGCAGAATAAAGATAAAAAGCTGGTGTATTTATACGCTACCAACAAAGATGATCAGTACTCATATATTGATGTTGCCATTGAGCGTGGTTACGATGTATTATTAATGGATGGTGTTCTCGATAGTCATTTAATTAACAATCTTGAGCAAAAGTTTAAAGATTCAACTTTTGCTCGCGTTGACTCGAACACATTAGACAAGTTAATTCAAAAAGAAGACGAAGCACCGTCGAAACTTGACGACAAGCAAAAAGAAACGCTTAAAGAAATTATTGAGCGCAACATTAACAAAGAAAAGTTTCATGTAATTTTTGAAAACCTAAGCGAAACCGACATGCCTGTAACAATTACTCAAAATGAGTTTATGCGTCGCATGAAAGATATGGAGAAACTTGGTGGTGGTGGTGGAATGATGATGGGCATGGGTGGTTTACCCGAATCATTTGAGATGATTGTTAACACTAACAACCCTTTGATTACTAAAATTATGGATGAAAAAGATGCTGACAAACAAAATAATGTTGTCAAACAAGTATATGACTTGGCACGGTTGGCTAAAAACTTACTTGTTGGTAAAGAACTCAACGAATATATTAAAAGAAATGTGAGTAATATTTAGGGGTTGCAAGAAAACGCCAAATACTGTGTTATTCTCGTTTTTGACGCTTTCTTATCAAAGACTTGAAAATGAAGAGTTTTATTGTAGGCACTAACTAATACGAACACACAAAATTAATGCTAAAAAAAAGGAGAGCCATAATTGAACTCTCCTTTTTTTTGTTCTTTACATCTTACTATTTACAGTTTCAGCACTATTTTCTTTCGGGTAGCATAAAAAGTATTTTGTAGTTGG
>CAZGWS010000044.1:4231-6270 GCA_964528805.1 uncultured Lentimicrobiaceae bacterium
TCTTCTGTTTACGATGCTTTTGCTAAGCGAAGAGAGTATAAAGTCATTGTGTGAGATCCACACTTTCAATGACGTAAATATATCATAATCATCAAGTTTTGAGAAATTTTCGATCACTTCATTGTTATTCATAAACTCATCAGCAGTAATTGTATTGCGTAAAAAGAAATCGAAAGCCGGAGTTGCAAACAAGTCAACACCCTGTAACCTTAGCTGTTTTGCCCTACTAAGCACTTTAATAATTGTGTATTCGGCAACTAATACCGTTTTATGAAGATAAACCTGCCAATACATCAAACGCCTTGCCGTAATAAACTTTTCTACAGAGTAAATACCTTTAGCCTCAATAACAAGCTTATCATCAACAACATTTAGCATGCTTAGCAACCGTTCATAATTAACAATACCTTCACTTACGCCTGTAAAAAAACTGTCGCGCTTAAGATAGTCGAGCCTATCCACATCAAACTGTCCGGTAACCAGTTTATGTAAAAATTTCTTACTATAATCGCCATTAAATATACTGATGGCAACATCCAGTTTTCCATCAAAATACTCATTTAATTTACGCATAAATATATGTGATATTTGCTCATGGCTTATACCATCAACAATCGAATGTTCAAGAGCATGTGAGTACGGTCCATGCCCAATATCGTGTAATAAGATTGCAATAAAAGCACCGGTGGCCTCTTCATTAGTAATATTATGACCTTTAAACCGGAGCTCTTTAATTGCTCTCTGCATCAAATGCATTGCGCCAAGTGAATGCTGAAAACGGGTATGCAAAGCTCCTGGATAAACCAAATGCGACAAGCCAAGTTGCTTTATGCGACGCAACCGCTGAAAATATGGATGCTCGATTAAATCAAAAATTAATTCATTAGGTACAGTTACAAATCCATATACCGGATCGTTAAATATTTTTCGTTTATTCAACTTAATGCTCATCATAAATTTTGTTAATTTTGTACAAATAAAAAATCCTCTCGTACAATAAAAATCGTTGTTTTTCATTATAAGGTACAGAGAAACAGATTACAAAACTAATTGATTTAAATTTAAAACCGGAATATGAGTAATATTAGGATATTATGGGCCGATGACGAGATAGAGATGTTGAAGCCACACATAATGTATCTTGAAGGAAAAGGGTACGATGTTGATGCAGTTGTTAGCGGAAATGAAGCTGTTGAGATGGTAATGGAAAATCATTACGACATTGTATTTCTTGATGAACAAATGCCGGGGATGAGTGGTATTGAAGCTCTTGAAAAAATTAAAATACACTCAGCAAACCTCCCGGTTGTAATGATAACAAAAAGTGAAGAAGAATCAATTATGGAAGACGCAATTGGTTCTAATATAGCTGATTACTTAATAAAACCTGTTAAACCAAGTCAAATATTATTATCGCTTAAGCGAAATTTGGACAACAGAAAACTTGCCGGTGAAAAAGCAACAATGACGTATCAACAGCAATTTCGTGAACTTGGTATGCGAATAACTAACAGGCTTAATTCAAATGAATGGATTGATGTTTATAAAGACCTGATTAGATTTGAGACTGACTTGGAAAAAAGTGATGACAAAGGAATTGTTGAAATTCTCAATATGCAAAAGCATGAAGCAAACAACTCATTTGCAAAATTTTACGAAAATAATTATAAGCAATGGTTAGAAGGTAATGCTGATGATAAGCCACTACTTTCGCACACGTTGATAAAAGATATAGCTTTCCCATTGCTTGATAAGGGCAAAAAAGTTTTTATGTTACTAATCGACAATTTGCGTTATGATCAATGGAAAATTATTCAACCTTTTATAGAACATTATTTTCGAGTTGAGGATGACAGTATCTATTACAGCATATTGCCAACTACCACACAATATGCTCGTAATTCAATTTTTTCGGGAATGATGCCAAACGAGATTAGAAAATACTTTAAGCAGTACTGGGTTGATGAACACGAAGAAGGAACAAAAAATAAATATGAGTTTGAGTTATTGCAAGAGCAGTTTAAACGTTATGGTCGCAA
>CAZGWS010000044.1:6370-16659 GCA_964528805.1 uncultured Lentimicrobiaceae bacterium
ATGCCACAAAATTTTGTATTTGCTTTTTTTGGCAATATGGGTGTAGGTAAAACAACTCTTATAAAAGCATTGTGCAAGGAATTAGGTGTGAATGAGATAGTTACAAGTCCAACCTTTGCATTAGTAAATAAATATTGCTATAATATTACAAAGTCCGTTTATCACTTTGATTTTTACAGAATTAAAAAAATAGAAGAAGTATATGACATTGGCTATGAAGAGTACTTTTACAGTGATGAATATTGCTTTATTGAATGGCCTGAATTAATTTCGGAACTTTTACCACATTCATACGTATATATACTAATAGAAGAGTTGGAAAATGGTAGCCGATTAATTAGCTATGAAGTAAAATGAGCTTTTAAGAAGTGCACAACAGTCTTTAACAAATTGCAATGAACGTCGAAGAAAAAGGTTTTAAGCTAAGTAATATTGAGCAATTAATGCCACAGGAAGAGATGTTGGAATACGCTCCAAAAAGGGATAAAATTATTATTGGTGTACCAAAAGAATTATCGATAAACGAAAATCGAATATCCATTGTTCCGGAGGCAGTAAGCCTGTTGGTTAATAGTGGAAATAAGGTAATAATAGAAAAAGGAGCCGGTGAAAGAGCAAAATTTAGTAGTGAACAATACGCAGATGCCGGAGCTGATATTGTAAGCACTGCGCAAGAAGCTTATCAAGCTGATATAATTTTAAAAGTTGCCCCTCCGCTTGAAAAAGAGTTAGATATAATAGGTAAGAACAAAGTGTTGTTTTCATCATTATTCTTACCCGAATCAGGTAGTGGTTACTTTACAAAACTCATTTCAAAAAAGTCCATTGCAATTGCATATGAATACATTCAGGATAAATCAGGCATATTCCCGGTTATGAAATCCATTAGCGAGATTGTTGGTAATACATCAGTATTAATTGCATCGCAATACCTTATGAGCAATGAGTATGGTAAGAAAAAATTACTTGGTGGCATACCCGGACTAAAGCCTGCCAGCGTTGTAATAGTTGGAGCAGGTACTGTTGCCGAGTGTGCGGCACGCACAGCTATTGCCATGGGTGCAACAGTTAGCATATTTGATGATTCAATATATAAACTACGAAATATTCAAAATAATATTGGACACAATATACCAACATCAACACTCCAATCAAATATGCTAAAAGTTGCGCTAAAGCATGCTGATGTAGTTATCTCAGCAAAATTTACATCGAAGTATATTTCGCCTTGCATAATAACTGACGAAATGGTTGGTACTATGGAGCCCGGTTCGGTAATTATTGATGTAAGCATCGACCAAGGGGGATGTTTTGAGACTTCTAAAATTACTACTCACAACAATCCTGTTTATAAAGTACACGGTGTTACACACTATTGTGTACCCAATATTGCTTCGTGTGTTGCAAGTACAGCCTCATATTCAATGAGTAATATTATTACCCCTATGCTGATGAATATTTCCGAAAATGGTGGTACGGAACGAATGTTAAAACAAGATGCTTTTTTCCGAAAAGGAGTTTACATTTACAATGGCATACTCACAAATAATTACATAGGAAGCCTTTTTGGAATTCCTTCGCAAGACATTGAGTTACTAATGGCAGCATTTAGATAACTACCTATTAACAAAAGTCATTTTTTATATTTGCTTTGTTCAGGATCTCTTTTATTGTCCCAAATAGAATGTATTGTTATTTGTTTCTGTGAAGGTTCATAAAAGATAGAAAAGTCTCCTTTAAAGATCACCCTGATATTTTCTTCGCTAGTCTTTATTCCAAGTTTAGGAAATTTTCTTAATTGTTTTACAGTATCTTGTATATTTCGATTAATCTTAATCGAATAATTCTTATTCCCATTTCTTTTGTAATAAAAGTCTATGATTTCAAATAATTCAATTTTAGCATTGCTTGACCACTCTATGCTTCTTTTAGCCATTCCTGAAATTCTTGATTTATTTGATCGTTCGAAAATACATCTCCATTTGCAACTTGTTTTTTACTTTCAATGATTGCATCTTTTTGTTTTGGAGACAAATGGTAAATCTTTGTATCAATTTTTGAGTCAAGAATTGTCATAATAGCTTCTAAAAAAGAGTCGTCATTAATCTCGCTAATTCTTTTGATCAGGATGTTTTTTAATTCTACAGTACTCATTTCTGTACTTTTTTACAAAGTTACAATATTTTTAATGTAAATAGATTATTCTCTTGGTCTTATATTTGTTACTTATCTATTTATACAATTGTAATACGAGTGCCACCATTATCTACCCCCAATAGTTCGGGAACAGTAATAATTGCATCTTTACCACTTCTAATAACAAAGTTTATTGCGGCATTAATTTTAGGTCCCATACTGCCGGCACCAAATTGTCCTTCTTTAATGTATTTTTTGGCCTCGGAGATACTCATCCTATCGATAGTTTTTTCCTGTGGAGTATTAAAGTTAAGACAAACCTTTGGCACATCTGTAAGTATAAACAGCTTATGTGCACGTATTTGTGTAGCTAATAACGATGAAGCCAAATCTTTATCAATAACGGCATCAATGCCTTGAAGTTTATGCTCCTCCTTGTAAAAACATGGAATTCCGCCCCCACCAACGGCAATCACAACGTGTCCCTGATTTGCAAGTTTCTCAACAGATCGCAAATTAAATATTGTCAGTGGTTCCGGTGATGCAACTACTTTACGCCATCCTCCACGTGCCTTATCTTCTACAAATACTGATTTATTATCAGCCATAAACTTTTCTGCTTCATCTTTAGTAAAATAAGGTCCCACAGGTTTTGTGGGATGTTTAAAGGCCGGATCGTCTTTATTAACAAGTACTTGTGTAATTATGGAAATAACATCAAGATCCATATCGTTCTCCATTAGCACATTACGCAACTGCTGCTCCAGTATGTAACCAATAAACCCTTGAGAATAGGCAACACTAATATCTAAAGGCATATCAGGGATACCATATAATTTATTACCGGCAGTATTTGCCATAAGAATGTTACCAACCTGCGGACCATTACCATGCGTAAGAACAAGGTTATAATTCCTATTTAGTAGTTTAATCAGGTTTTTACTTGCCTGATAAGCATTTAATTCCTGCTCATCAATGGTTCCCATCTGACCAGCTTTTAGTAGTGCATTGCCACCGAATGCTACAACTGCTAACTTCCTCATAATCAATAAATATTAAAAAAAGAGGACAAAGATACAGAATTTTTGTAATAAACTGCGCTTAAAAAGTTGTTTGTCGAAGTACAAATCAGCTAAAATAATTTATATCATATACAATACAAATTACTTCCAATAATACTGAGCTGCCTTGCCTAATTCATTTTCAATCTCAAGTAATCTATTATATTTCACTATTCTTTCACTTCTGCTTGCAGAGCCCGTTTTCAAATGACCACCATCCATAGCAACAGAGAAATCAGCTAAAAATGAGTCGGCTGTTTCGCCTGAGCGGTGTGAAATAAAATACCTCCAACCTGCATCACGACACATTCTAACGGCATCAACACTTTCGGTAACAGTACCTATTTGGTTGAGTTTTATTAATGCTGAGTTGGCAGTTGCTTCCTTTATTCCTTTTGAGATATATTTTGTATTTGTTACAAATATATCATCACCAACTATTTCAATTTTATCACCTAATAAGGATGTTATTTTCTCAAAACCTGCCCAATCCTGCTCTGCTAATGGATCTTCCCACAGTACTATAGGATATTTTGCAACCCAATTTTCACAAAGCGAAATAAGTTCATCTGTATTCAGTTTACCAGAACCTGACCATTTCAAATCATAATTATCCTTTAAACCAAGTGAAAAAGAGTTAGCAGCACTATCGAGAGCAATAGAAATATCGATACCGGGTTTATAGCCTGCTTTCTCGATGGCTTCAATAATTAATTCGATGGCTTCTTCGTTACTTGCCAAGTTGGGGGCAAAACCGCCTTCGTCGCCAACACTTGTAGCCAACCCGCGAGATTTTAGTATAGCTTTAAGGGTGTGAAATGTTTCGGCTACATACCTTAAGCCTTCGCTAAAAGTGGGCGCACCCATAGGAACCGCCATAAATTCCTGAATATCAACACTATTATCGGCATGCTCACCTCCATTTAAGATATTCATGCATGGTACCGGAATACGCTTGGCGTTTGTCCCACCGAGATATTTATATAGTGGTAGATTTAAAGAAATTGAAGCAGCTCGTGCCACAGCCATCGAAACACCTAATATTGCATTTGCCCCTAACAACGACTTGTTATTTGTACCATCTAAATTAATCATAAACTCATCAATTTTAATTTGGTCAATAACATCCATGCCAATTAGCTCAGGCCCAATAACTTCCTTTACATTTTTCACAGCTTTAAGCACTCCTTTCCCACCATATCTTGCTTTGTCGTTATCTCGGAGCTCTACTGCCTCATTTTCTCCTGTGCTTGCACCGGAAGGTACTGATGCTGTTGATTTAGTTCCATCATTAAGCTCAACATAAGTTCTCACTGTTGGGTTTCCCCTTGAGTCTAATATCTCAATTGCATCAATTTTTTTAATTAAAGTTTTCATATTTCTACTTTTTGCCAATATTAATTTAAGATTCATTTCATGTTTCAATTATTATTGAAACTCCAAAGATATAGAATAATATCACAAAATTCAGATAAAATATGTAATTAATATACAGACAGGTTTAAACATTGTAATAAAAATTGTGTGCCTTCTTTTTAATACAACCTCCAACATCAACGTACCTATAATAAAATTAAATATTTTATTTATAAACCTTAACAAGTAATTGGAAATAAATATTAAATATTATACTTTCGCACGAGTGTATTGCACATACAAACTCGGACACCATGATTCGTTTACATAATATTAATTTTAAAAATTTAATTGGATTTGTAATTGGACCATTACTTTTTTTATGGATTATTTTATTTGCAAATTTAGAGCCCGGTAAGCCTGGCGTTAGCTACACCCTTGGCATTGCTGTACTTATGGCAATTTGGTGGATAACAGAAGTTGTACCCCTTGCTGTTACGGCTCTACTTCCGGTAGTACTATTTCCACTATTTGGAGTAATGGATGGCAAAGCTGTTTCGTCAACATATTTTAACCATGTAATTTTTTTATTTATTGGCGGTTTTATGGTTGCTCTTGCTATGCAGAAATGGGATTTGCACAAACGTATAGCTATACGAATACTTAGGATAACCGGATCGAGTCCGGCACGAATATTATTGGGGTTTATGTTCGCTACAGCTTTCCTGTCTATGTGGATATCTAATACGGCAACTGCGATGATGATGGTTCCAATTTTACTGTCAATAATAAAAAAATTAGAAGATTTTATTGAAGAAAAAGAGTTAAAAAAGTATAGCGTGGGGCTACTGCTCGGAGTGGCATATAGTGCATCAATAGGTGGTGTAGCAACGTTAGTAGGTACGCCGCCAAATTTATCATTTGTACGTATTTTTCAAATCATGTTTCCATCAGCTCCCGAGGTGAGTTTTTCATCATGGTTTTTATATGCGTTGCCAATAAGTATTGTGTTTTTTGTGATCACATGGGTGTATTTATTTATTAAATTTAGTCCAAAAAAGTTACTGATTACAAGCAAGGATATTAATTTCAAGCAACAATATAAAGAGCTGGGTTCTACAACTTTTGAACAAAAAGCAGTAATGACGGTTTTTATAACGCTGGCAATGTTATGGCTTACTCGCGCAGGACTAAGTATCGGCAGCTTTAAACTTCCGGGGTGGAGTAGCTTACTTAAATCACCTGAATATATTAATGATGGCACAGTTGCCATTGCTTTATCAATAGTACTTTTTATTATACCATCAAAAAACAAAAAGGGTAAGAGATTAATGGACTGGGCAACTGCCTCCAAAATACCTTGGAATATTGTATTGCTTTTTGGTGGTGGGTTTGCATTGGCAAGTGCATTTAAGGTTTCAGGACTATCAATATGGGTTGGTCAGCAGCTAAGTAATATTGGCAGTCTGCATCCAATATTTATAATACTCATTATATCTGTAACAATGACGTTTTTAACTGAACTCACATCAAACACGGCAACTACAGAAATGCTATTGCCGATACTGGCAGCACTGTCAGTTAGCACAGGTATAAACCCAATGTTACTCATGTTGCCTGCAACAATAAGTGCTTCAATGGCATTTATGCTTCCGGTTGCTACTCCGCCTAATGCAATTGTATTTGGCTCAAATAAAATAACAGTTATGCAAATGGCAAAAACCGGTATAGTACTTAATTTAATAGGTATTATTGTGATAACTCTAATATCATATTATTGGGGATCATGGGTATTTAATATTAACACTGATGTTATGCCCTCATGGGCAGTATTGGCAAATTAAGCTTTTAGATATTGAAAAAACTTAAAAACCAAAATAAAGCCTATTTACTTGCCCTTGTCGCTGTTGTATTTTGGTCAACGATGAGCTCAGTATTTAAAATTACACTGCGCTATATAGCTTATGATCAACTACTTCTATGGTCATCTTTTTTTGGTGTCAGTACGCTAATATTAGTAAATGTGCTTGGCAGAAAACCATTAAAACTAAAACAAATTTCGAGTAAAGAAATAATTTCATCTGCAATAATGGGATTCGTAAATCCCTTTTTATATTACTTGGTGCTATTTAAAGCATACGATTTGTTAGAAGCTCAGGTTGCAGGCACACTTAACTACACTTGGCCGATTGTACTCGTTCTCATGTCAGTAATTATTTTGAAGCAAAAAATTAGTTTATGGAGTCTCTTTGCAATATCGATTAGTTTTACCGGAATTGCAATTATTAGCACACAAGGCAGATTTACCAATTTTGAGGGGTCAAATATTTGGGGGATATATCTTGCAATTGGAAGTGCCTTTTTGTGGGCTTTTTACTGGATTCTGAACCTTAAAGATAGTAGAGAAGAAACCGTGAAAATAATGCTAAACTTAGTATTCGGCTTTATTTACATATTGATTTACTCGCTAATTACCTCTAAATCAATACTATTTCCAAAGGGCTATGCATTATTAGGATCTATTTATATAGGATTATTTGAGATGAGTATAACATTTGTAATCTGGCTATTGGCACTAAAAAATTCAAGTAATACGGCAAAAGTCAGCAATTTAGTTTACCTGTCGCCATTTTTTGCTTTACTGATAATACAAGCTGCTGTAGGCGAAAAAATTCATATTGCTACTATTGTAGGTCTTATTTTTATTATTACAGGTATTTTATTTCAACAATTTGCAAAAAAAGTAAGTAAGAAATAATCCAATATAATTTACGGTATCCTAAATTTATATACTTTTATTTTTTTTAAAATAAGTGATACTATGTACCCTAAAATTAGTGATTTTATTAATGACATTTTTGGAAGTAACATTAACCTTCCAATACAAAGTTATGGTTTTTTTCTTGCACTGGCATTTCTTGTTGCTGCCTTGCTGCTAAAGCACGAATTTATAAGAAAACAAAAGGAGGGGCTGATAAAACCAACAATTGACAGAATACTGGTAGGAAAACCTGCATCGATTACAGAACTGGTTGTTACATTTTTGTTAAGTTTGGTAGCAGGGTATAAAATCATCGGAATAATAACTCACTACAACCTAATGTTGGCAAATCCTCAGGAATTTATTCTTTCTTCAGAGGGCTCATTATTAGGTGGAATTATTGCTGCAATTGGATTTACTTACTACCAATATTATATAAAAAATAAGCATAAACTTGCTGTTCCTGTGTGGAAAGAAGTTGAAGTGCCGGCACAGGATCAGGTATGGCCGATTGTTTTTATTGCCGCCGTATTTGGTATTATTGGAGCCAAGGTATTTCATCAGCTTGAAAATTTAGACGACTTTATGCGCGATCCCATTGGATCAATGTTATCTTTTAGTGGGTTAACTTTTTACGGCGGTTTTATTGTTGCCGCAATTGCCATATTAATTTATGCTAAAAAACATAATATAGCGTGGCAGCATATGACTGATAGCGTTGCTCCATCATTAATAATTGCATATGGTATCGGACGTATTGGATGCCAGGTTGCCGGCGATGGTGATTGGGGAATAATAAACACTATGCATCAACCTGAATGGCTTTCATTTTTACCTCACTGGGTTTGGGCATACAACTATCCTCATAATATACTAAACGAAGGCATACCCATACCCGGTTGTGCAGGACCACATTGTTTTCAACTTGCTCAGCCTGTTTTTCCTACTCAAATATATGAAATAGCAATGTCGTTTATTATTTTCGCTATCCTTTGGTCAATTAGAAAAAAACTTAAAGTACCGGGTTCACTATTTGCTATATACCTTATGTTTAACGGTGCCGAACGCTTTCTGATTGAGAAAATAAGAGTTAATAATGTATTTGACTTTCTATGGATGAAAGTTACTCAGGCTCAGGTTATTTCCACGGTAATTTTTATATTAGGATTAGCTTTGTTTATTGCACTTGATGTACACCATAATAAGAAAAACAAACTAATAACAAGCTAACAATGAATTTAGAGATAATTACAAAACAAGTTATTAACCTCAGTAAATCTGTGGGGGTGTTTATAAAGCAAGAAGTAAATCAAATTAACAAAGATGATATCGAGGAAAAAGGCATTCATAATCTTGTTACTTACGTTGATAAACAATCGGAAAAATTACTAATTAACGAGTTGAGGAATATCCTCCCTGAAGCAGGTATAATTGCCGAGGAAGATGATACGTTAGAGAAATCTGATAAATATAACTGGGTTATTGATCCGCTTGACGGGACAACAAATTTTATTCACGGTATACCTATTTTTGCCATTTCAATTGCTCTTATGGATGGCGATGAGGTAGTGATAGGCGTTGTGTACGAAATCAATTTAAAAGAGTGTTTTTACGCTTGGAAAGGCAGCCCTGCTTTTTTAAATGATAAAGAAATACATGTCTCAACAACTAACAAGTTAGACAACTCACTATTAGCCACCGGATTTCCGTATTACGATTATTCAATGCTCAGCTCTTATCTAAACTTGTTTAAAGATTTAATGCAAACAACACGTGGCGTTAGACGATTAGGTTCGGCAGCTGTTGATTTAGCATACGTTGCCTGTGGGCGGGTTGAATTATTTTATGAGTACGGATTACAATCATGGGATGTGGCTGCCGGAACCTTGATAGTTAAGCAAGCCGGAGGTTTAATCACCGACTTTACAGGAAGTAACAATTACATTTTTGGGAAGCAGATAATAGCATCCAACAAAAAAACTCATAAAGAATTTGCAAAAAAAATAGACTACTTCTTTCAACTTTAAAATACTGTAAGATAGGAAAATTCATCGATTTTTTTGTTAATTTTGTAAAATTTACAATCGGTTAATATGGAAAACAGTAAGCAGCAGGAAATAGTTAAAGATAGTCCATACAGAAGTTTGTTTAAGGCAATTAGCTGGAGATTGATAGCATCAGGAGCAACTTTTATTATAAGCTTTACAATATTTACACATGCAACTCAAACTGCATATAAGGACATTATTGGCGCAGTTTCGTTAATTACTGCCGTAGATATTGTGGCAAAATTGGTTTTGTATTATCTACACGAAAGATTGTGGACTAACATAGTTTGGGGCAAGTATTGGAGACGTCAGGTATTAAAACATAAATTAAAAAAGCATAATAAGGAAAAAACCAAATATTATGAAAACCAATAAGGCTTTCTTTATCATACTTATTTTTATTATGCAATTTACATCTTGTTTATTTGCATCAGATTCTATTAATAATAAACAAATAGTAAAAGTTTATCGATTTAATATCGACAAGATGATTGCTCCTCCAATTTGGAGAACCACAAAACGTGCATTTGAAAATGCAAAGAAACTAAACTCCAATCTTATTCTGATTCATATTAATACTTACGGGGGATTATTAGATGCTGCCGATTCAATAAGAACAATTATTTTAGACTCTAAAATCCCTGTTTACGTATTTATCGATAAAAATGCTGCCTCCGCCGGAGCATTAATTTCTATAGCGAGCGACAGTATTTATATGGCTCCCGGGGCAAGCATCGGTGCAGCAACTGTTGTTGACCAAAGTGGCAAGGTGCTGCCCGACAAATACCAGTCGTATATGCGCTCGATGATGAGAGCTACTGCAGAAGCAACAGGGCGGAATCCTGAAATTGCTCAGGCAATGGTTGACCCCAAATTATTTGTGCCGGGGATAAGCGACTCAGGTCAAGTACTTACATTTACACCCTC
>CAZGWS010000045.1:0-16609 GCA_964528805.1 uncultured Lentimicrobiaceae bacterium
ATGTAACAGCCGCTATATTGAAACAATATCGAATATTGACATTTCAATTCTAAACATATACTAAAGCCTTTGTTGTCTGGTAGTTATAAGAATACCGGGTTTTCAGTTTCAGACCAACCATCAATTATTGAGGGGACTTACTCGGATATAAACAAGACCGTTTCTTTAATTATGACAGAATTTAAGATAGTTTCGTAAACATTAAAAAACGTGAATTTTATTTGCGTTTTTGAAAAGTTAAAACATAGTACATTTGTCATCAATGAAATCGCAAGAAAAATATAGTATAAATCCGGCTACGGCTCATACCGCCAACCGTTGACAACCATGCAAGACCCACGCACATACAAGCACATTCCGCTTTTGCCACCCACAAGGCTAAACGGAAAAAGCGAAAAGAGCTTACATCTTGCCTGCGCACGAAAGAAAAACATAACACAATGAAAAAAACTATAAAACCAACTATTTTTATGCTTGATAAAAACAAATTCATTTTACCTTAGGAGTTTTCGGCAAGATTTCTCCGCTATTAAAAAATCTTCATTAGAAATTAACTTATTGTTTAACAAAATTATGAAATTATGAAATATTTGACAATTATGATAATGGTGATATTGACTCCGCTTTTTTCAATAGCACAGCAGTATCAACCGATAGCCGATTCAAATGCTTCGTGGATTATTGAACAGGATGATGGTTTTGGAGGACTGATGTGGCACAAATTCTCGCTGTCACCTTTTCTTGATGATACGGTAATCAATTCAAAGACTTACATAAAAGTATTTTTTAGATTTGATACAGCTAATCCGGAGTATTGTGGCGCATTTCGTAACGGTGAAACTGGTAAGTCATATTGGGTTTCCAAAGATTCGTTAAATGAATATTTAATGCGGGATTTTACTAGGCAAACAGGAGATACGGTGAAAAATGTAGCTTATGAAATGGACCCGGGAGGTGAGACATGGATACTTGATTTTATCGTTGATTCAACCGACTTTACTAGCAGTGGACCTTATACCTATAAAATAATGTATTTAAGGACGGTTGTTGAAGATACTGTGCCAGAGCAGGGTTATCAGCCTTTAGTTTGGATTGAAAAAATCGGAACTTTTGGAGGAGGGATTGTAAATCGATTTGTAGGAGGATTAAGTGCGAGTATATTACGCTGTATGCAATATAATGATACCATTTATTATATTGGTGATTGGTGGAATCCAATATACAATATTGTTTATCAATATGGTGTGTGTAATGATCCGGTGGGTATTGATGAGGAAAGCAAAAACTGTAGCATTAATATTTCACCCAATCCGTTTACAAACCAACTAAATATTAACGGTCTTCCTGAAAACGAAGTAATGGAATTAAAAATGCTAAATATTTTTGGCATGGTTGTGTACAACAAAACCCTTTACAATATTCAACAAAACCTTATAGAAATAAATACTGCCCATTTAAATTCAGGCATTTATATTATAAAAGTTACCTCAAACAAAAAATTATTATTAACACAAAAAATTGTGAAAAAATGAAAAATACTAACAATAAAACGATTCTTTTTAACTTAACTCTATTAAAAACAACTATTATACTTTGGCAGCCGATTATCAAATAGTTGACATCTATCTGCAAAAAGGAGATACTACAACAGCCCTTGCCCTGATTGATGCTTTACCTGCAACCTATGGTTTTGAAACCGATAATACAGAGTACGTAAGGTATAAAACATTTAAACAGTTTCAGGTAAACTTGTTAGCGGAAGGACTCAATATCTATATGATTACACCGGCTGAAAAGACCATGCTCAAAGATATGGTTAACAATAGCAACGGTAGAACCGGAATGCAGGCGCATAATATACTTCAGTTTATTTATGGTAACGAGTACAACGACTACCCAAATATGCCTGATCCAAACACTCATAAAAGTGCTAAGTCATCAATACTTGATTTAACATCAAACATGCTGAATATTAATGCCTCTCCCAATCCTGCTAATAATTGGGTGGCCTTTAACTATTCTTTCCCTGAGATCTCAACAAATTCCATTATTGAAATTCATAATGCTTGGGGCATCTTGGTTCATGTTATCAATTTAACAAATTATCAAGGACAAGTAATCTGGGATACTAGTAATGTAAAACCGGGTGTTTATTTATATACGCTTAAATCGCTTGGTACGCAAAAAAGCGGTAAACTGATTATCACTAAATAGGTTAATTTTAACTTTTTACAAGTTGCCCGTTGTATAAGACTACGGGCAACTTGTAATTTAAATTTTCAATTATGAAAAAATACATAAGTTTAATTCTATTTTTAGTTATAGGGTATTTTGCGATTTCGCAACCGCTTTACATTGACTGGCAACAATGTTATGGTGGGACAAATTCTGATAACGGAAAAAGTTTAAAAGTGCTTGAAAATGGTAATTTAATTACTTTATCTTCTACCAATTCAAACGATATTGATGTTTTATCTAATCATGGCAAATTTGATTTCTAGTTATTTGAAACTGATGAAACAGGTGTTTTACTTTGGGAAAAATCTTTTGGCGGTAGCGAAAACGATCTTCCAACCAAAATTATGATATCACCGGATGGAGGGTATGTCCTTTTCGGTGAAACATGGTCAAATGATGGTGATGTGAGTGGCAACCATGGGGGTGCAGACTATTGGTTGGTAAAAACTGACAGTTTGGGTAATTTACTTTGGCAACGCTGTCTGGGCAGCAGCATGAACAACATTCCGGAAGATATGGATATGGATGATCAGGGAAATATTTATGTTATCGGGTCTTCTTTGGGCGTTGGTGGGGATGTAACAGCAAACAACGGATCTTATGACTATTGATTTCTAAAAATTAACCCTTTAGGCGGAATTGTATGGGATAAAAACCTTGGTGGTACATTTGGTGATTTTGGAATGTGCATTGCTACTACAGCTGACGGCGGAGTTATTGTTGGAGGATTAACTGACAATGGTGATGTTTTATGCAATACAGAACCGTTTAATGCGACCGCATTGCTTATAAAACTTGATTCAGCAAACAATATTGAATGGCAACAATGTTATGGAGGAAGTTATACAGAAAATATTATTGATTTAAAAAATAAATAATGATGGGGGTTATGTTTTACTTGCCCTTACAAATTCCAATGATGGCGACATATCTGGATTTCATGGGTCGGCAGGAACAAATGATAATTTCGATATTTGGGTAATTAAAACAGATAGTGTTGGAGTAATTGTGTGGCAGCGATGCTTAGGCGGTACAAAAAATGAAAACGCTGATTTTATAAAGATAACCCCCGAAGGGAATTATATTGTTGGAGGCACTACAAATTCAAATGACGGGGATGTATCAGGGAATCACTCATTAAATAATGATTATGACAACTGGCTAGTAAAACTAAATGAAAATGGAGAAATTATTTGGCAACAATGCATTGGTAGTGAGCACTCAAATAAACAAAGGGATATAGAATTTTTAAATTAAAGCGAATTTATTATAACTGGTACTTCAGGTTCTAAAAATAACTCCGGTGATGTTTCTTGCAACCTCAAGGGTTGGATTGATGTTTGGACATATAAGTTAATAGATACTACAGTTGGTATTAATGAATTAGAGTTGTATAATTCCAAAATAAAAGTTTATCCCAATCCGGCAAACACATTATTAAACATAGACTTTCCGTATGATTATAAAATACAAAATAACAAGGCATTTATTACAAGAAAAATTATTATACAATAGCAGACTTTTTTCAAATGCCAACCCTTCGCAAGCATACACATTGCCAAGTCGCTTGAAATGCCCACCGCACCAGCCAAAACTTGTCAATAAGTATGCCTGCGCCAACACACGGAAAGAAAAAACGCCCAGTTACCAACACGCAATATAAAAAATTGGATAATAACATTAGCGGTAAGTTTCGTTTCGTTTACAATATTCGGACAACCCCTTACTTGGCAATCATTAAAATGAACCCGGAGACGTAGGAGCTGTTACAAGTATCGGGGTGAGTCCTTACAATGCAAATCACATATTACTCGGTGGAGATATTATGGGAGTGACTTACAGTATGGACGGTGGCTTAACATGGCACGATACTTACGGCTTTAACGATTGGGTAATTGGTGATATTACGTGGCATCCAACAGACAGTAATATTGTTTGGGCAGGCTCTATGTCCGGACCTTTTAAAAGTATAGATGGTGGTATTCACTGGCAAATGATGCGAACGGGAATGGATCCCATAAATAATTGGTATTACAGTTATCCCGTTCAAAAGATACTATTCGACCCAAATGATGTAAACCATTTATCGGCTTTTGGTGGTTCTTTTAGGGATTGGTACAGCCCCGGTGCTTCAAAATGGAATTCGTTATGGGAAAGTACGGATGGAGGTAATAATTGGATTGAAAAAACTACAATCGGAACTACAGTTGGTTACGGAACGATGAATGCTATTTATGTTGGTTCTAAAATCGTTACAGCTATAAAAGACTAAGGCATTTTATTAGTACTGATAATGGAACCAGTTGGACAGTATCTAATACTGGATTACCCAATAATGATGCACTTTGTGTTGCCGTTGATCCAAATGACACTACAACATTGTATTGTTCCACAAATAATTATTTATCAGGAGGTGTTTTTAAATCAATTAATGGTGGTGCAACATGGACAAATATTTCAACAGGGTTAGAACAACATTCAGATATTGATAACCAAATGGCTTCTTATTACAGAATGGTAAAAGTTTCTCCGACCAACAGCAATATTTTATTTACTGCCAACGGTGGTTGGTCAAATTCAATGACTTACAAAAGCACCGATGCAGGCACAACTTGGAATCCTCTATTTACCACGACACCCGCTATAAATACTTCCGTATTTTATAGTTTTTCAGGACCTGAATTATACGTTTTTGATTTTGACCATAATAATGGAGATATAATGATTGGAGGTAATTGGGAATATGTACTTAAAACAACGGACGGTGGAATAAATTGGGATGATTTAATGAGCGACACAACTTCAGTTTCAGAGTATTTTATTGGTACAGGTATGAACAGGATGAATGGAGGAAATGATGTTTGTTTTGCTGGTATTAGTGGCTCTACATTATATTGTACTTCTGGTCAAGACATGAGATTTGACGGTATGTATAAATCAACGGATGGAGGAGATAATTGGACATTGTTCGATTACACTTTGTTCCCGGGGTGTACGACAACAGGAGGTCAACCTTTAGGTGTTTATGCAATTCCTAGCAATCCTGATACAGCATGGGTTGCCGCTCAAGATAAAATTTATCGAACAACAAATGGTGGAACTACTTGGAGCCAAGCTTTTACTGCATCTGGCATTATATTTACTGAGCGGTTGATGTCAGTAATTATTGAGATTCTTCTGGTTTTGGATTTTCTTAGAGTCGAATTCAACTTCGAGGTAACTATCAGCAATCTAATATGTTACTCTGAAAAATTTAGCTTTCTTAAAAATACTGCGAATATGCCAAATATTTATAAATTAGCTTCTTAATTGTAAGTGCGAAACTTTAGTTATTTATTAAACCCTGTTAGGGTTTTTTGCAACTCTTTGTCATAGTTCCCCCGTATTGCACGGGGTTATTCACATTAATCCACCTCCAGCGAATTTTCATCGCAAATGAATTTGTTGGGGCAAATATGCTTATAATAGGATATTATCTCCAGCACCTCAAGATAATATTTTGCTCAAATATTAGTAATTTAGTACCTATTTGTATTAAATAATTATATTTGTGCGCAAAACAACATAATTTTATGTCGAATAAAATAAGAAGAAAACTTCTCCTTATCAATCCCAACAGTAGTTTCAAGAAAGGTATTTACCACACTTCAAGTTATAGCGTGCCACCAACAAACTTAGGCGTTATTGCTGCATTAACGCCTCCTCATTGGGATGTTGAGATTTTTGATGAGAACTTTGAGGACTTTCGATTTGTTGATGCTGATCTGGTAGGGTTTACATCATTCACATCGTCTGCTAATCGTGCCTACGAAATTGCTGATGTATATCGTAAAGCAGGTATTACTACAGTTATGGGTGGCATTCATGTTTCTATGATGCCTGAAGAGGCCGCACAATATGTTGACATTGTTGTTAAAGGGGAAGCTGAAAGCGTTTGGAAAAGTGTAATAAGAGATTTTGAGAATGGCGAGACTAAACCTTTTTATGAAGGAACATTAGAGCCTCTCTACAATTCGCCACCACCTGCAATTCATCTGTACCACCCTAAGATCGGGTTAGGTAGTTTACAAACAACACGTGGGTGTCCAATGAATTGCAACTTTTGTAGCGTGCATACATTTAATGGCCGCAAATATCGCTACCGTTCTGTTGAAGATGTTGTTAATGAATTTGTTAGAATACCCAACGATAGGATTTATATTATCGATGATGATTTTTACGGATATGGAAAAAAACATGCTGAAAGATCAAAAGAAATATGTAGGGGTTTTATTGAAAGCGGAGCAAAAAAACAATGGTACACTTTTACATCTATGAATTTATCAAAAGATGCTGAAGCACTTGGCTTAATGGCAGAGGCAGGTTGTAAATTAGTACTACTTGGAATTGAGTCGGAAATTGTTGATCAACTTGTAACTTCAAGTAAAACTACTAATGTAAAGGTAGGTGTTGAAAATTTTGAGAAAGTTTACGATGCTTTTCACAAAGCAGGGATAGCCGTATTAGGCAGCTTTATTTTCGGTCTTGAGACCGATACTTTTGAAACTATTCACAACCGTACGGATTACTACATTAATAGCGGTATTGACTGCATTCAGCCGGGAATGCTTACACCTTTACCGGGTACCGATGTACATCACGATTTAATGAAGCAGAATCGCATCCTAAAATGTAATTATCCCAAGGATTGGGAACAATATACTTTTTTTAATAATGTAATTGAACCAAGAAATATGACTCATGATGAGTTTGGTGAACTGATGAAGCAGGAATGGAAGCGCATTTTTGATTTAA
The DNA here is from genome assembly GCA_964528805.1 of uncultured Lentimicrobiaceae bacterium. Classification (GTDB taxonomy): domain Bacteria; phylum Bacteroidota; class Bacteroidia; order Bacteroidales; family F082. The sequence goes on from CAZGWS010000045.1 coordinate 7,033, forward strand.
AAGTTATTAAAAGAAAGTATCTTAACACACTTAAAAATACAAGAAACGTACATGCAGCTGCTTGGGCACTCGCCACCAATCTTAACTACCACAATACGGTATTTGAAGATGAACGAGATGATTATAACTACAATAAAATTTTTAAAGAATTGACGTCGTTGGACTTGCCGCATCAGTAATAATAATTATGAACATATTAACACAAAAAATAGTTAAACACTCTTTTGAGTATGCTTACGATCTATTAACAGATATCGGACAATGTTATCCATTTGGGGCTTTTGTTGACCGTAATGAAGTTGTTCATCCACTTGAGTTTGAAATTCAAGACAAGAAAAACATTCCTAATAATGAAACTGTTGTTAGCGGCTTACGAAAATATTGCAAAACTGAGTTCAAAGCAAACAGAATAATAGCATATGGAATAGTTTACGAAGCAAGCGTTCAGCTTAAAGCTGATGCCCAACATATTGACACCATTGCCATGGACATAATGGATAATACTGATGGCAGTAATCCTATTTATTATTTCCCATACAAAATTGAAAGCTCCGGAGTTGTTAATTTTGGTGAAACATTTGCCGTTAAAAGATAATTAACTGTCTGTAATTCAAGATAGAAATAATTAATTTTTTATTCTTCATATAATAATGATAAGGTGTTAGAATCATCTTTTTATTACGTTAAAACCATATTATCAAAAAAAAACGATAAACATTTACCTCATGGTAACACCAAAAATGTAAATTTGCCGTTCTAAATTAACATCAAAAGGTAGTATAATTGAAATTCGTAAACAAGTATTTAAAATACTTAATAGGTATTTTTCTTTTTATTTTAGCATTAAACAGTAGTGCCCAGGAACTATTAGGGGTTACACTTGGAAACTATAGTGGGACTGCCGGGCTTATGCTAAATCCCGCCGTAATGACCAACAACAAAGTATTTTTAGATATTAATATTGCCACAGTTGATGTCTTCGTCAGAAACAACTTTGTGTATATTCCTGCCAAAGACATTTCAATTTGGAATATGTTTAAAAAGGGCTATACTTTTCCAACTTATGGTGAATACAACAAAAATACATTATACTACAAAAATCATAACTTAAAAAATGCTACCGTTAATGCAAGAGTATTGGGTCCATCGGTAATGTTACAGGTGGGCGATCAAGCTTTTGGAATAACAACAGGCGTACGTTACTTGATGACAGGAGATAAAATTCCATGGGACATTGCAGAAATAAGCTATGATGGGCTGCAACATACTCCCTTAAAAAATATTGAATTTAACGATAATAATTTTGATTTTAACACGAGCGCCTGGATGGAGATTGGGTTAAGTTATGCATATAATGTGTACAAATCATACGATCAACAGCTTACTGTTGGACTGTCAGTAAAAAAATTATGGGGTTATGGCGGTGGCTACATGTCAAATAGTAATGTAAATTACATAGTTGTTGACGATTCAACAATAAACATAAAAAATCTTAATTCAGAAGTTGGGTTTTCACTTCCTGTGGACTATAACAGTAACGCTTTCATTAGTGGGAGTCCCATATTCAGAGGTAGTGGCGTTGGAGTTGACATAGGAGCTGTTTTTGTTAAAAAGAGAAACGTCAGCTTAAACAGATGGAGAGGAAAACATTTGTGTTCTCAAACTTACGACGACTATATTTACCGCATTGGCGTTTCAATATTAGATATTGGCAGAGTAAAGTATAGCACTAATACCCAGCTACATAAGTTCACAGATGTATCACAATATTGGTCGAGTATTGACACTATTAACTTTAACTCAGTAAATACTTTAATGGCGGAATTTAGTAATACATTTTATGGTAGCCCCACGGCATCATTAATTAGCAACACCATGAAAGTAGGGTTACCAACAGCCATAAGCGTACAAGCTGATTTTAGTTTTACCAATAATTTATACTTAGGAGTGATGTGGATAAACCCATTGCGGATAAACATGCACTCGCTAAGGCGACCTGCACAAATAGCAGTAGTACCACGATACGAAACCAAATTTTTTGAGCTAAGTGTACCTGTTTCATTATATGAATACAGATATCCGCGAGTTGGAATTGCAGCACGGTTTTATTTTATCACTATTGGTACTGAAAGACTAGGCACTTATTTAGGGATGGCAGATATGAATGGACTTGACATTTATGCGTCCATAAAAATTGGTATCGACAAAGGATCGTGCAAAAGTAAGTTTGGAGGTGCTTGCTCAAATCAAAACTTTGGATATAAAGGATCGCACCGTCGCCGTTAAATTATTCAGGCTACAATCGTTGATACTCAAAAGTAGGATATCCTTTTTCGCCTGTTAAGGGATCGTAAAAATTAATAAATCGTAATTTATAGAAGTACGAATTACCATCTTCAATAATATAATTATAGTTAAGTCTGATTTCGTAATACACATTTCCTGTGTTAACATCACCAACCAACTTTTTCCATTCGTAACCAATTTTATCCAACGAGCTTGAAAATTCAAAGTTAACCGTATCAGAAATTACAATATTATCAAATACCATTGTTGTATCTAATGCAACATGAGTAAACCCCTGATTTTGCAACACTCCTGTTAGCAAATAAGGATAAGGTAATCCATCACTTGTGAACAATAGAGTTGTATATTCAGTAAAAAGCAAATCCCAATTAGCACTTTTAGGTTCAATTTGCATAGTGTCTGCATCAATAAATGAATACTGAGTGTATGCAAACAGGTTATCTTTTTTAATAATCGCATCAACTTTATCTGAATTATCTAAATTTGAATACGAAAATAAATACCTGTTCCCGATTATCTTATGAAATTGTATCTTCTTAATACCTAACGATATACCTTGTGAGTTAACACCCCTGTTTATCACCCATATTCTATTACTGTATGATGTATCGCCGTTGGTAATACTTATCCAGTTAAAAATTGCAAGCGAGTCGAGATTACCGTCTGACGAATCAAAATTCCAGTTTAAGCCTGTTGTATCATTTACATCTTCAAGGTTTACATACATTGTTTCTGCTGCCATAGCAAAGTCGGCAGTATTTAATTTGATAACCGTAGAAGTGTCGGCACAGTTGAAATTAAGATCGAAAATTGAACGTACATTAGTAGATACAATATTATTACTTTTAAGATCAAAATAAACCTGATTTGAGTAATATCTCGTCATTGGAATAACAACCGTTGTAACCTCACCGGGATCGTGCGGATTTATCATCTCATCTTCTTTAAAACATGAAGAAAGCGTGATTGTAACTAAGAATATTATGATAATTTTATTCATTACTTATTGAATTTAAACTGTAATCTGATAAAAAATGTTCTACCCCAGTTAACAGATTGAGGACCTCCACCCGAATGAACACCACCGCCTTGTCCACCTGAAATATCAATATCAGTATTGTTAAACAAATTTTTACCACCAACCTGTACGTTAAATCTTCTTTTCCAAAACCAACGACTCATATTTAGATCAAGTGTATTATACGAGCCCATATATCCGTACTCAACATTCTGAGCTACGCCAACAAAATACAGCTGTGGTGATTTTCCATTATATTTGTAATAGACTGAAAAATTTACATCAAACTTCCTAAGCCAATAACTTAAAGTTGTATTAAAATCGCTGTAATACTTAAAGTCGGTATTCACGCCGGAATAGTCGATTTTTTGTCCTGTAAAAGTATAACCAAACTTAACGGTAAGCCATGGATAAATTCTGTTATTGAAGCTTACTTCAACACCTTGCGATATAAAACGATTTACATTTACGTAAGTGTACAACCCCGATGTAACTGCCTCACCTGTAGCAGGAATCAGTTGAATATTATCTTTAATATTATTATTAAAAACATTAAGCTCCAGACCCCAGCGGTAGGTACGCTCCACAACGCTATTGTATTGCAGTAATATGCTTGTGCTTATTGATGTTTCTGCCTTAAGATTTTCATTTCCACGAATATTGTGGTTAATATCCTCAAAATCAAGGTAAAGCTCTTTAATAGAAGGAGCCCTAAAACCACGTGCTATTGAGCCCCGTGCCACAAACTGTTCGCTTGCATTATATTTTACATTGATTGAATAAATTATAGGTGCATGAAACTTTGTATTATAAATAAACCTAATACCCGGCTGAATATCAACAACAGACATGGGGGCATAATTTAAACTTGCATAAGCCGCATAATCGCCAATTTGCTGCCAATTGTCTTTAATTCGTTTACCGGTACCGGTTTCGTTATTCAAGTCAATACCCAACTGAAACCTAAACATATTATCTTGATTTCCATAACTATAATCAGACCTAAGCATAATATCATTAAAAAGTGTCGTATCCTGCTGTCCGGGTGAGGGATACATTTTAAGTGTGGTTAAGTCATTGAGAAATGTATTTTTTATCTTTTTATAATTAGAATAGGAAGCAGTTACATTTAACCTTGATTTTTTTGAGAATTCATAACTATTGTTTGCTTTTAATACTAACCGCTTAGTATAAAAGTATTTATCAATTCTCGTCTCAAAATATGGGAACTGCAAAAGTCCGTAATCGCGTAATTCCTGACTAAACCAGGTAGCGTCAATATTTACGAATGCTTTATTCCATTTATATTTATAGCCGGCGGCAAAATTCCATTGTTCCTTAGGATTCCAACTGGTTGCTACTGTCCTGCTGTCAACCGACATATACTTACTGTACCCCGGCGGATAGTAACCATCAAAGAAATTTCTTCCCCCATTAAAACTAAACGAATTCTTTTTTACAGATGCCGAAACACCGGCATTGATATTATAAACGCCAACCGATTCGTAATATGCATCAATATTTGAAGAAAACAAAAGCCTGTCAGGTGATTTTGTTATAATATTTATTACCCCTGCCAGGGCGTTACTGCCATAAACTACTGACATTGGACCATCAATAACTTCAATATGATCAATATTTTGAAGATTAATCTGGTCAAGATCAATATTTCCATTTTCACGACCAATGATGGGAACACCATCAATAAGGAATTTAATATGCTCACCACCAAGTCCCTGCATTTTTATTGTAGAGCCAAGTGCACCATCATGTGAAGTACGTATGTTTAGCCCTGTTGACAGCATCTCCTTAATATTTGTGGCGGCTTTCTGTTCAATATCATGCGAATTAATCACGCTCACCTTGTATATCGATTTATCTTGCGTGGCAGCAGCATATTGCCCAGTAACCACAACCTCATCAACATTATACGAAATAGATTTCAAGAATATTTTCTTATTTTCACCGGGATAAATAGTGTCAGTATAATCAAGATATCCAACATAACTCAATCTTAAAAGTGATTTTTGCTTTATGTTAGCTTTAACAACACCATCATAATTTGATACATAACCCGTAATCTTTGCTTTGTTTGATAATGGCGAAATAACAATATTTGCAAACGCAACAGGTTCATTGTTAAGTTTATCCAGTATATGTATCTGAGTCTCCTGCGAAATACCAATAAGCGGTAATATTAACAGCAGACTCAGATAATAACCCATAGGTCGTAATCTCATATTATCTAATTACAAGCTTTTCGGTCTCACTTACTTTGTCGCCAATAACAGAAATAAGATAGAATCCTTTTTTAAACTTGTTTGTATTTAGCGTAACAGATGTGCTATTACTCAAACTGTTAACAGTTGAATTGTAAATTATTCCGCCTGACATATCTGTAACGATAATTTTCCCATTAAATGATGTGTTACTATTAATGCTAATGCTAACAAAATTGGTTGCAGGATTTGGATATACTGACACCATATGTTGTTTAGTAACATCGTTAGCAATAGAAGATAACGAAACCACTTCTTTGTTGAGGGCAAAAATACCTGTTGAAGAGCCTTCCCAATATGTAAAAACAAGTTTATATACGTTACCGACCTCGTTTTTCACAAAGAATACCGTTGAATCTTCTACTACCCATGAGAAAGTATTCATATCAAATGACTTCCAATTGTAACCTATCACATTTTTAAATGTTTCAAATGGTTTAGACGCCCAGTCAGTAAAATTATCGGTAACAGGATAAAACTTATTTGCATCACGATTAACATTGCTTGTAGCACCGGTTACAAGATAATCAACAGGATTTCCTTCGCTATCAAAAGTAACGTCAATATATTTGGTGAACAGGATATCCCACACGTCGGCAGGTTCTCTGTCGATAACCTCATTTGTATTTAGCGAGAAGTAGATAAAGTTTTTGTCAACATAAGGTTTAACATCAATGTTAATGTTTTGCTCATTTGAGCCATCAAGATTAGCATATTTTAAAACGTAAGTATTTTCGACAGAAATTTTTCTGACAATCCATATTTTTTTTAATCCCGCATCAGGTGAACTTATAACATAAATAGAATCGCCTATAACATCATGAGTAACTGCATTATACACTCCCCAACCATAATTTGGATGCCCAGTGGCATTACGGTTAAATGCACCATCTTCCCAATCTTTTGCATTATTAATTAAGTTATTCCACGAGTTTATCCCGGATGTGTCAACATTATTCCACGAGGCAGTATCACCAACCGGATATGTATAAAGTACAACACCGCTACCCTCGTTAATAATAATTCCGGCACTCATGGCCTTTGTAAAAAATGCTATATCCCATCCTGCTCTTGGCACACTTGCCACTACTCCACTCTCCATACTATAAAAAATGTCATTTGCATAGTTAGTATCCATTGATACAGTATCTGAAATAATTTCTTTATTTTGAGCAGATACGCTTAAAAAACTAATTGTTAATATTAGTATATATAATATTTTTTTATTCATTATTTTAATTTTTTGTATTTGATTGATATAATAATATTGCACCAACTGTTTATTACAATTGGTATTACGAATAATGTTAGTAAGAAAAAGTTTTAGAACGCAGCCTCCCCGGTAATGCACACATTTAGTGTAACTATAATTACTACAGTAATACTAAGGAAAGTATTACCAATAGTTTAATAAACAGGAAGAGCAAATGAACAGCTTACTAACCACAAAGATTACCAAACATTACAGGGGGACCCCTTAGCAGTATTGAATTGCTGCTATTATCCTCTAAAGATACCGATACCAAGGGGCATAACACATCAACGCATGATGGAAACAAACTATGATAATGAATTTCAGAAACTTCGGAAACAAAGGTTAACAAGTGCAATCTTACTTTACTTTTTTTATCCTTTACTTTGTAAACGTTTTCTGCTTTATGAGGCTTGCTATAGGGATTATTATTACAGTGATAGTAGTCGGCAAAGGCTTTCTCATGTATAATTATAAGATCGCCTATAACTAAATAGAAAAATGCAAACGCCATAAACGTTGTAAGCAGTTTTCTAATAAGTTTTCGCACAAAGCTATTGAAGCCCTTTTTCATCCCTTTAAAATAATGTACAAAATTAATTAATATTTGATAACACGAGGCATTTTAATAAATTAGAATGATTATAAAGTGGAGCTATTGTAGTTACAGGGAATTTTTGTCTATCGTAACAACCTACAAATATTTAGCCCAAATGTGCTTTTATAAAATTAACCAATCCTTTTGACTTGAATATGCTCATAAGTTTCTCGGGAGGAGGAGCAAAAGCAAATTTATTTTCATTAATAGTTACAATACCCGACTCAAAATTAATATCAACTTTATCTCCTACTTTATACGCCGCTACAGCTTCGGGAAGTATAATAATTGGCAAACCCTGGTTTACTGATGATCGATAGAAAATTCGATTTACCGATCCACAGATAACAGCCTTAACTCCAGCATAAGAAAGCCCTACTGCAGGGTGCTCACGAGAGCTACCGCAACCAAAATTAGACCCTGCAATAATAATATCACCCTTTGTAACATTATCAGTAAAGTTTACATCAAAGCCCTTAAACAGGTAAGGCATAATCTTTTCAGCATCAGAGCTTAGCACACTATATGTTAGATTACCGGCAAACATTTGATCAGTATTTAAATCATTGGCATCAGCATAGTTCCACACACCGTTTATACGCCTGTTATCCAATTCGTCAATCACTACTGTATTTGTTTTTTCAACTGAAAATGGGAATATATCATTTGTTTCAACACCTCTTGGGTCAACAATTTTTCCGGCCAAAGCAGAATATGCAACCGTTGCCGGCGATGCAAGATAAACAAAAGATTCTTTATTACCCATCCTGCCTTTAAAGTTCCGGTTAGCTGTAGAAATAACATTATAACCATCGGCAGGAATACCTTGCCCGGTCCCAAGGCAAGGTCCGCACGATGCCGACAATACATTAGCTCCTGCATCGAGGAAAATTTCTATCAGTCCTTCCTTCATGGCTTGTCGGTATATTTTTTGCGATGCAGGCACTATCACCATCTGAAAACCCACAGGAAGTTTCTTCTCTTTCAATATTTTTGCAACAATCTGCAAATCTTCAAGTCGCCCATTTGTACAAGTGCCCACTAAAGCCTCATCAAGTTTAGTGCCTGCAACCTGTGCAACGGCTTTAACATTGTCAACATGATGAGGTGCAGCAACAAGAGGGAAAATATCACTTAAGTTTATTTTAATTTCTTTTGCATAAGATGCATTGTCGCCTGCCCAGATACCCTCTGTGTCATCACCAAGCCATTTTTTAAGCACATCATCACAAGGGAAGACAGCGTTCTTGGCACCCATCTCAGAGGCTAAATTTGCAAGAGTCATCCGTTGGTCGATACTAAGAGTTTTAACACCATCGCCATGATATTCAATTGACATGTAATCAGCACCACTCGAACCTATCATGCCAATAATCCATAACGAAATGTCCTTAGCGTAAACACCTTTTTTCAGCTTTCCGGTAAGAGTAATCTTTAAACTTTCGGGAACACGAAACCATGTTTCTCCCTGACGCCACAGACCTGCCGCTTCAGTACGATCGATACCGGCAGCAAAAGCATTAAATGCCCCAGCAGTACAAGTGTGACTATCGCTGCCAACGATAACCATACCGGGTTTAGCATAATCTGCCATTATTTGATGACAGATGCCTTTGCCTGCGTCATGAAAATTTTTAATTCCTTGACTTTCAACTATATCTCTAATTTTTTGATACTGATTAGCCAGTTTAGCTGTTGTTGGGGGTGCATTGTGATCAAGTACAATTAATAACTGATCCGGGTTTTTTACATTTTTACCGCCCATGTTATTAAATGTATTAAATATGCTGGCTGTATTATCGTGAGTTAGTATAATATCAGGTATTTTAAAGATGATGCTCCCGGCGGAAGCGTTGAATATTTTTTCTGCAAAAGTTCTCTTACTCATTTTTAACTTTTTTGTGTGTTTATAAACAATATAATTATTAGCGCAACAATTTGTCATCGGTAAATTTTAAGGCAAAACTAACTATAAAAAGTAATTAAATTAGTAATAACAATGCACTATAAAGTTTTATTAAAAAAGTGTTGCGTAATCCAAACAAAATATTAATTTTGCAGTCCGAAATTTTAGGAGAGGTGGGAGAGTGGCTTAATCCACCAGTTTGCTAAACTGACGTACC
>CAZGWS010000046.1:0-16409 GCA_964528805.1 uncultured Lentimicrobiaceae bacterium
AGTATAACTATCAATTGTAATAATAAAAGAGGATCCTTTACCAAGTTCCGACTCTACGGTAATTGTAAAACCGTGAGCATCAACAATTTTTTTTACAATACCCAAACCAAGACCTGTGCCTTTTTCTCCACTGGTACCAATTGAGCTGGATCGTGCAAACCCCGAGAAAATATTGCTCATCACTTTTTTTGGCATCCCAACTCCCGAGTCAGTAATTGAAATTTTTAATTCTTTACCAATGGTGCTATCAATTGAGATATATCCATTTTGAGGTGTAAATTTGATGGCATTAGATAACAAATTGTTAAATACTTGAAGGAATAATGCAATATCAACTTTAATAAAAACATCAGTAACAAGGTTAGATGAGAAACTAATATTTTTTGCTTTCAATTTCTCAGCAACAGTACGATGAGCTGTTTTAATTATATTTTCAAGACTTTGCTTTGTTTTAACCACCTCAAAATTACCAAGTTCAAGATTAGACCAATGATATAATTTATCATTATAATCGAGTAATCGCTCCATTTCATCTTTAATACTATGTATCATCTCAACGTAAAAGTCATCAAGTTTTGACAGTTCTTGTTCATCGCTGATAAGCATGTTTGCAATTCCGAGAACAGCTGCTACCGGTGATCGTAAATCGTGCGATACTATTGAAATGAATTTATCTTTATAATCAAGCAATATCTTTAACTTTTTTTCGGCTTTCGCAAGCTTTTCGTATGCTAATTTTTGCTCGCGTGCCATCTGTAAAGCTACCTGCTCATTACTAATTTTATCCTCAGGACGTATGAAAATATATTTCTGTGTATTATAATATACTGCAAATGCCGCTAAGGCGATCTCTTCGCCATTATTTAATGTTTCACCCCATATTCCTGATCTTATTTTTCCATTCTTTTTGTTGTTCCAAAATTCATTTGCTTCAAGGTTAAACACCTCAATATAAGGGAATATTTCAACAGTATTAATTTTGTCATTTTTTTTCAATTCAGGCTTAATCATACTAAACCATTGTGGAATTGATGAATCGATAATGGCAGTCTCATTATCAATAATTAACAAATTAAGATAGTTAAAAACTTCAAACGGATTAAAACTTTTATCAATTGTGTTAGTCTTTGCTGACTCGGATCTAAAATTACTTTCATTAATTTTTTGTAATTCATCTTTTATAGTTGCTACTGTATAATTTTGATCTACAATAAAAATCCAGAACTCATCAGCCGAAGTGTTAACAATATGGATATCTGCATATAATGAATTGTTGAGTTGAATATTATTTAATACAATTGGTAAAGTGTTTGGTATCATCATTGAAAATAGGGCAGGAATATACTCATGTATATGCTTTCCTATTTCAGGTTCTGTAGGTAAATAATATTTATGTGGTCCATAAAAATCAATAATGCTCCCGTCTTTATTTGTTTTTATCATCAAAATACCTGAGTATGGTGGTAATTTATCAATTAAATATTTTATTATTTTATTTGGTAAGTTTGAGAGCATGAGTTTCTATTTTAACATTAACTTTGTAAGCTTAACAAAGGCGTCTTCTACACCTTCACCTGTTTTTGCACTTGTTTCAATTACTTCATAACCCATACTTATTAACGTGCTGATATCACTTGTACTGACATCCCATTCATCTTTAATATCCGCCTTATTAATAAGTATAATTATCGACGAGTTAGGTGCAGCAGCTTTGGCAGTTTTTATTAGTTCAATTCCTATACTGATTGTGGTCTTACGTGTACCATCCATCACAATAAAACAACCTGATGTTCCAATTAAATACGCAGGTCTTATTTTCTGATAATCGTCTTCCCCGTGGATATCCCAAAGCAGTAGGTTTACCTCTGTATCAGATATATGAACAATTTTTTGATCAATTTTTACTCCTATTGTTGTTTGGTATTTTTCAGAAAAAATACTATTAACAAATCTTTGAACCAAACTCGTTTTTCCAACGGCAAAGGATCCTATCATTACAATTTTTTTCTTAATCATAAGTCTTCAGGTTTCGAATAAATAATTTTAAAAGATACCGATCTTGCAGGAAATTTTTTATCTGTATTTTCGATAAATGATGTTTTCGGCACTAAGACTTCTGTGGGTATTTCTGCTTTTTCCATTAAAGTAATAAACCTCTTAGCCCTACTAAAGGCCACTTTTTTATTTGCCACCGCATTCCCGAGATAACTTGTATGAGCAATTACAACTATAACGGGTACCGAATCCTGATCAAAATCAAAGTTAAGAAAGCTGTTAACTTCACTGATAAGATTACTAAATTTAACCTTTTGTGTACTATTGAGGGTAATGGCTTTATACTTAAATACAAAGTAATAGGCTTCAATTGAAAGTTTTTTAATACTTGTTGTATCAGGTATATCATTAAATACCAATGAATTAACATTAAATTTGATAACACCAGCAATTTTAACATAATTATTAATTGCCATATCCATCCAACTTTGGTTACAATTACCTTTAGCATAAAGCTCTTTATTTTTGTAAAGCAGAGTAACTGATTTTGGTGGTTTTAAAATATGGTAAGCTCTTTTAAGCACAATATCATCTTCTAACGACAAGTATGGCTTAAATGCGAATGAGACTTCGGATGTATCAACGTTATTAGCATCAGAAATATTTGTTGGCTCGGCTGCCAATGGGTCGCGTAACCCTTCAAAAATTATTTTGCCATTATGTCTTTCATCATTAGTAACTACTATTCCTGCTTCATTTTTCAAAGCTTTTTCCAGTTTGCTAATTCTAATACTGGTATCGATTGATATGTATGTCCAATACGATGCAAGACCAAGAATAGCTATCAACAGTATGATTACAATAATGGGTTTTTTCTTCTTCTTTTTCTTTTGTTCACTTACAACACACTGCTGAATATAGGGTTCGGCTTTTTTAAACACATCAACATCTCCTGAAAAGTTTTCTAATTCGTATGATTGTTTTAAGTGAACTTTCTCGATTGCGTCTTTTAGCATAATTCTAAATTCGGCAGGGGCGTTTCCTTCAACAATTGCTGCAATTATAGCACTGGGACCTTGTTCAATCCATATATTAAACTGTCCAACTTTAATTGTATCAAGTTCATTGGTTTGTCCAACATCAAACGAATCTTGTACAAAATCTTTAATTGCCGATAACATGGACGTAACCATATCTGCATCTTTTGTAACAGCATTTTCATTATCAGTAATGTTGGTTAACAGAATACCTGTTTGCTTATGTATTAAAAAAACCTGTTTAACTCTAAAAATATATGCATTTGAGAGAACAATTTCAGCATAGCTTTTACTGGTAAACATTGATTTTAATCGCCACCCCAATCTTTTTGGTGAGAAGCTGTGTTCAAGAGTAGAGTTTAGTGATTCTATCATCCTGTTTAGGTCATCAGCAACAGCCTTTCTAATTGCAGGCATCATTATTGGGAACAGCACATCTGCAAGTACTGACGGATTTTTTTTAACACTATCTTTAAGTGCTGATTCAACAACAGGCATTAAGGCAGAATACGAAATATTACCTTTTTCGAGCATAAGTTTAATGCTATTTGGCAATAGCCCGCTTATCTCATCCGAAAATGCTTCTGGGTCGTTCACAAACATGGCAAGTCGCTGAAGATCTTCGGTATCCAAACCAACTATCATTTTCCTTAGTTCATTCAACTTAATTTCAGACATATCCTCGAAAATACCCATCTTTCGCTGCAATTGTGCCATTGTTTATTACGATTTATTTATTGAGTTTGCTGGCTGCTTCAATGAGTATCTCAGCTAATACTTTTTTATCTATCTTACTATCTGATAGCATGTTTACATAGTTATTATGTTCTTCTTTAATCTGTTTTATTATTTCGTTAAAAGAGCTTTCAGCATTAGATATTTTATCAGAAATATTTTTAATCTTTTCATTAAATGTGTTTTCAATTTTAATAATATCTCTCTTTATCTCAACTATAATACTTTTTTGAGTTTCATTATAAGATTTCAGATTTCCATCTAATTCTTTAAATTTATCTTTCTGTAAAATACCAATCTCCTTAATACTATTATTTAACTCTTTCTTCAAGTTTTTGAAAGCAAAACTATTTTCGTCCTTAGCAACGCCTATCTTTTGCTCAATACTTTGGAGGTCTTCGCCAAAAAGAATATCTCTAATCCGAGATAGATTCTCCACTTCTGATATCTTATCTGTACTTGCCATTGGTTTAAATATTTTTCATACAAAAATACATAATTATACAACACCTGTTGCTTAAGCAACATCGATTCCGGCTAATAAAATTAGGTGTAAACATTACAAATGTATTAAATATTATTGAGTTTGTTTTACCTTTGCTCTATCAATAGAAGAAAATTTGATGATGAGATATAGCAGATTGAAGATGACCGACGATGGGTCGCACACATTATTTAACGATAAATTAGGTGAAAATTATCATTCATCTTTTGGTGCAATTCAAGAATCTAAACATATATTTATTGATGCAGGGCTAAATGAATTTAAAAAAACGAACCTAAAAGAGATTAGAGTTCTTGAAGTTGGAGTAGGTACAGGTCTTAATGTTTTGCTAACATATTTATGGGCATCAAATAACAACAAAACTATTTATTACGTTGGTTATGAACCTTTTCCCATTAATAGTGAAGAAGTAACAATGTTAAATTACACTAAAAATCTGCAGATTAACAAAAATATATATTATCATATCCACCGGCAAACAGGAAAGAAAATAAGTTTGTCAAATAGTTTCTCATTGTTAGTAAATAAATCAAAAATAGAGGATTCTAAACTTGAAAGTAATTTTTACGACGTTGTTTTTTTTGATGCTTTTTCGGCTACATCACAGCCCGAATTATGGACAACAGCTATATTCACAAATATTTTTAATGCAATAAAGCATGGTGGAATATTGACTACATATTCATGTAAAGGAACTGTGAAAAGGGCATTAGTAAGTGCCGGGTTTATGATTGAGAAATTACCCGGGCCTCCCGGGAAAAGAGAATTTTTAAGAGCTTGGAAAAGCTAACTATCTAAAATGTAGCTATTTGTCCCAACCATTCAAAAATTGCAACCGAAAATACATGTGTTACATTTAGTGATGATATTGTCCCCGGTATCGGTATAAAAACTTTGTGATGTGCTTTAGACATTACTTCATTACTAATTATCAACTGTGAAAGCAGTTTTTTGAGGAAAATTAAATGAAACATCCATGATTAATTTAAAACACACAAGGGGATAATTAACTTCACAAATCACCAAATAACAGAACTATGAAAAAGGAAATAATATTTGATTAGGTCATATACAAGGGTTGCTGTATTGATGCGCACAAGAGGGTGATGTTGCAACAATCAGAAGTGTTTGCTTATGTGGATACGCTAAAACAACAGCTGTACAAACTTTGATTATTTCAAAAAACTAACAATTTGCCAATATTATTTCATTTGCGATGCGTAGGTTACTACTTAGGGGTTAACCACAGGTGTCAGCATCATTTAAAATCATAAATATCTAAACACTTTGTGCGTTTAAGTAAATGTAAGCTGAGGTTACCACTATATTGCTTTCTGTCAACAAATACATATTTTGCTCCTTCTTTGTGCATCTCTTCCATTTTAACTGAGTCGGTTAGGGCATCATTATAAACGCTCCAGCCCTTTCTGTGTAAAAAATACATTGTTATGGGATTCAAACCACCGGTAACTATTACCAGATCATGTTTATCTGAAATATTATTAGCTATTTGCTCATAATTTAACTTGCACCTTTCACTATCTTTAATAAAAAAATCATCTTGCTGGTTGGCGATGGCTTCTATAGAAATAATTATCAGTATTATATATTGCCACTTAACCTTAAACTGCGATATTCCATAACCGGCAATAAGTGCCATTAAAGGTGTGTATGGAATTATATAGTAGCTGTGAAACGAAAATACATCACCGGTTTTCATCATAAAAAAGAAAAAAACAATAGAAATGAGAAGTGTTATCATCTGCAATAGCTTATCTTTATTTCGAAATGCAAAATATATGCCTATCAGAAAAAAGAAGAACCCAATAAATGAAAAGAATGATGCAAAAATAAATTTATCAAGAGTATCGTATCGGTTCACCCACAATTCGTGCAGCCCCTCCAATAATGCCCTTGGATAATAAAGTTTATAACTATACAATGTAAGTAGATGCGGTACCCAATAAAAATACCACAAACTCATTACAGATAACACTACAATCCCTGCTGCAACGAGTATTGTTTTTTGCTTAATTGCAAAGCTTTTGCTAAATACAGGGATAAACAGTACTGCAAGAATAATAACAGATGGCATCTTAATAAGTGCACCTATGCCTGCAAACACGATAAATAAAATAATATAAAACTTTTTAGCAGTATCTAAAAAACGAGAAGCATAATAAAGCCCCATTAAAACAAATGAAACGCCAACAGTATCAGGCATTATCTTTCGCGAAAAGCCAAACCACCCTGATATTAAGAGTATTATCGTTGCCGAGAAAGCCGCTTCTTCGCTAAAATATCTTCGGATAATTTTATAAAAGAAGAAAATGCCAATACTTGAAATAATAAGATTTATAAGTCGTCCGATCCAATGGCTAAATCCAAAAAATTTAAACCAAAGATAAATAAGGTAATTATATGCCGGAAATTCTGCACCAATAATGCCGGTGTCGGTGCCGCACATGTCAATACGAGGATATAATAACGAAGGTTGTACTTCCAGCATGTTGCGGCTAACCATGTTTGTAAGCGTTTGCCGCCACCTGTGTCCCACTTCTAACGGTGCATTTGTTATGCCAAATAAACGTATAAGTAGAAATAAAAAAATCCAGAATTTAATATCTTTCAATGATGCCATCGTTTCATTTATTACGAGTGCTGCATAAAAAAATCCGGTTCTACAAATGAATTACTTCGTCGTATGCATCAGCAACAGCCTCCATTACTGCCTCCGACATAGTTGGGTGCGGATGTATGGATTTAATAATCTCATTACCGGTTGTTTCCAACTTACGAGCCACCACAACCTCTGCAATCATTTCAGTTACATTCTCTCCAATCATCTGACAGCCAAGCCATTCGCCATACTTTGCATCAAATACAACTTTTACAAAGCCATCTTTTTTGCCGGCAGCACTTGCCTTTCCGGATGCTGTAAATGGAAACTTCCCAACTTTAACATCGTAACCGGCTGCCTTAGCCTGTATGTCGGTAATACCCACCGAAGCTACTTCAGGGTTTGTGTAAGTACATGCCGGGATGTTACCATAGTCGATAGGGCTCACATCTTCACCGGCAATTTTTTCAACACAAGTTATACCTTCGTGCGATGCTACATGTGCCAAAGCAGGTCCATGAACAATATCGCCAATAGCGTAATAACCCGGTATGTTCGTTTGGTAGAAATCGTCAACAATAACTTTTCCCTTTTCAGTTTTTATACCAACATCCTCAAGACCAATACCAGTAATATTTGTTTCAATACCAACGGCTGAAAGAACAATATCAGCATCAACTTTAACCATACCTTTTTTAGTTTTAATGCTTACCTTACAGCCATCGCCGGTAGTGTCAACTTTTTCTACAGATGAGTCGAGCATGACTTTCATTTTAGCTTTTTTAAAGGAGCGAGCAAGGGCTTTCGAAACCTCAACATCCTCAAGAGGAACAACATTCGGCATAAACTCCACCAATGTTACTTTTACACCTAAGCTGTTAAAAAAGTAAGCAAATTCTGAACCAATTGCTCCCGATCCTACAACAACCATGCTGCCCGGCATGCTATCAAGAACCAGGGCCTCGCGATAGCCAATTATTTTTTTGCCATCCTGTGGTAAATTTGGCAACACACGTGAGTGTGCTCCGGTTGCAATAATAATGCTATCAGCCTCATAATTAGTGGTTTTACCATCATCAGAAAATACTTCAACAATTTTGTCAGGCATCACTTTTCCGATACCAACAATTACATCCACCTTGTTTTTTTTAAGTAAAAACTGCACACCCTTACTCATACCTTCGGCCACACTACGGCTACGCTTAACCATTTCGGCAAGGTCAGGATTTATATCACCATTAATTTTAACGCCATAGTCGGCAGCATGTTTGGCATAGTTAAATACCTGTGCACTTTTAAGTAGCGATTTAGTGGGTATGCACCCCCAGTTTAGGCAAATTCCACCAAGTTCAGCCCTTTCAACAATAGCTACTTTTTTACCAAGCTGAGATGCACGTATTGCAGCCACATAGCCACCAGGACCACTACCAATTATTATAATATCGTATTTCATATTATTTACTTTTTTCAATAAAACTAATGCAAAAGTAATCAATAGGTTTGTATGACATGATGTTTAATGAAGATTATTTTAAAATCATTCTAAATAAGGTTTGCTGAAAAGTTTGGAAGTGCGTTAGATTTGGATCTTGTGAATTGCAGATGTATAGAAATATTTCAAGATGAACAAGTTTCAAAGATGATGTGCTTCCGGACAGCTAAAAATATTAAATTTTGATATGGATAAATGTAAGCCTTTTATACAGTTCAATAGAAAATCCTTGCACTTTTAACAAGAATAATAACTATATCTTATTTACAATATATATTATATGCGTTTTTCAGCAAGCCATAAATTAGGAATGTTCTATACTATATAGTTCAGCACGCAGCATATGGAATGAAAAAAACTAAGCAATGTTAATTATAGAGCAATATCCTTTACCATACAGAGAAAGACAAGAACTGCTGTATAAATCTATTACTGCTATTTGCTTAAAAACCGTTATCTTTGCGCTCCTAAAATAAAAATGTACATAAATGGAAATGCCTATTAAGTTTAATGCAACGGAGATTGAAGAAAAATGGTATAGTCATTGGATGAAAAAGGATTATTTTCATTCGGAGCCTGACAATAGAGAGCCTTTTACAATTGTAATTCCACCACCAAACGTAACCGGTGTACTACACATGGGTCATATGCTTAACAATACGTTGCAGGATGTGCTTATTCGCAGGGCGAGGATGCAAGGTAAGAATGCATGTTGGGTGCCGGGTACCGACCATGCATCAATTGCCACGGAAGCTAAAGTTGTCAATAAATTAGCTTCCGAAGGTATTAACAAAGACGGCATTGGACGTGATAAGTTTATTGAACATGCCTGGGAGTGGACAAATAAACATGGTGGAATTATACTGGAGCAACTTAAAAAACTTGGTGCTTCATGCGACTGGCAGCGTACAGCTTTTACTATGAACGATGCACTGTATGATTCGGTAATCGACGTATTTATAGATCTGTATAACAAGGGATTAATATATCGCGGCATACGTATGGTAAACTGGGATCCATCAGCAAAAACTGCCGTTAGCGACGAAGAGGTTATCCACAAAGAATTGCAATCAAAATTATACTACATTAGATATAAAATTGAAGATAGCGATAGTTTCATAACCATAGCAACCACACGCCCTGAAACCATACTTGGTGATACAGCAGTTTGCGTACACCCTAAGGATGAAAGGTTTACAAAGTTTCATGGCAAAAAGGTCATCGTTCCGTTGGTAAACAGAACTGTTCCTATAATTACTGATGAGTATGTTGACCGTGAGTTTGGTACAGGTGCGTTGAAAATTACTCCCGCTCACGATGTGCATGATTATGAAATTGGAATTAAACATCGTTTAAAAACTATTGATATTTTTGAGGACGATGGTACTATGAGCAAAAGTGCAGAATTGTATATTGGCAAAGATCGCTTTGATGTTCGCAATGAAATAATTTCGGATCTTGAAGAAGTCGGCAGCCTTGTTAAAGCGGAAGATTATATAAATAAAGTAGGTTTTTCGGAACGTACAAACGCTGTTATAGAGCCAAAACTATCGTTGCAATGGTTTTTAAAAATGAGTGAGTTTGGCAAAGCCGCCCTTGATGTTGTTGAAAACGGCAGCATTAATTTTCACCCCCCGATGTATAAAAATATATACAGGCATTGGATGGAGAACCTGCACGACTGGAATATTTCACGACAGCTGTGGTGGGGTCAGCGTATTCCTGTTTTTCATTTACCCGATGGGCGGTTTGTAGTTGCTCGCACAAAAGAAGAAGCATACCAGATGGCCATAGATCTTGAAAACATAAGCAATATTTCTATTGATGATCTACAGCAGGATGAGGATGTTTTTGACACATGGTTCTCATCGTGGCTATGGCCAATCTCTGTTTTTGATGGCATCAGAAACCCTGATAATAAAGACATTAACTATTATTATCCTACTAACGATTTGGTTACAGGACCTGATATAATTTTCTTTTGGGTGGCTCGTATGATAATGGCAGGACAGGAATACAGAAATGATATACCGTTCAGGAACGTTTACTTTACCGGCATTGTACGTGACAAAGTTGGACGTAAGATGTCAAAGACTCTCGGTAACTCACCCGACCCTCTTGATTTAATAAAGCAATTTGGGGCAGATGGTGTTAGAGTAGGAATGCTGCTAACAGCACCTGCCGGTAACGACCTGCCCTTTGATGCTGCCTTGTGTGAGCAAGGACGTAATTTTAGCAATAAAATATGGAATGCTCTCAGATTAGTTTCTAACTGGGATATAGATAGTGCAATAACCCAACCGGAAAGCAGCAAACTTGCCATTGAATGGTTTGATGCAAAGTTTAACAGTACCCTCTCAAAAATTGAAGACTATTTTCTAAAATACAGAATATCTGATGCTTTAATGTCGGTTTATAAACTTATTTGGGACAATTTTTGTAGCCGTTATCTTGAAATTGTAAAACCTGCCTATCAGCAGCCAATTGATGCTGTTACAATGGAAGAAACAATTACCTTTTTTGAGAAGTTAATGCAGCTACTTCATCCAACAATGCCGTTTCTTACGGAGGAATTGTGGCATTTGCTTAGACAAAGAGAGGCAGGTGATGACATAATAATTTCAACAATGCCTGTTGCCGGTGAGTTTGACACCGGTATTATTGATTCTTTTGAGAGAGCATCAGAGATTATAGTTGGCATCCGTAATGTTAGAAAAGATAAAAATATCCCCCAGAAAGAAAGCCTCGAATTACTTGTTAAAGAGGGTCCACTTGCGAATTGCAAATATTACCCGGTAATATCCAAAATGAGTAATACAAGTAAAATTGAAATTGTAGCAAACAAGCCGGAGAACTCACTTATTTTTACTGTTGGCGCACAGGAATTCTATATTCCAATAAACACAAGTATTGACATTAAAGCAGAAATTGCTAAACTCGAAGATGAACTTAAATATACTACCGGCTTTTTAATTTCAACGACAAAAAAACTATCTAACGAAAGATTTGTTAACAATGCTCCTCATGCTGTTGTAGAAAAAGAACGCAAAAAGAAATCTGACGCCGAAGCACGCAAAAAGGTAATTGAAACGCAACTTGCATCACTAAGAAAGTAGAGTCAGTGTGATAATAAATGGTGAATCACTTATGATTAACAGTTATCGCAATTAATAATTAGGGCATGCAAGAGAACTCATCATTTTCAAGCCTTAGTTAACTATTCACAGTCAACTTTCCTTACCAATTTTTCATCTGAGCCTGTTCAAATAATACCGAATTGAACTCACTAACTAATTCGTCAATAATTTGCTTTGCAGATTTCACCCTGTCAATCATAACGGCCACCTGCCCAATTTCAAGTTCACCTTCGGTCGTATTTCCCTCAAACATACCAAGCTTTGCTCTGCCATGACCTAGTATAAATGCAAACTCTTCTTTACTTTTTCCTTCTGCACCAGCAGCATTAACTTTATTAAAAAATTCATTTTTTATAAGTCGCACCGGTGCTAACTTTTTCAAGGATAGAAAAGTGCTACCATCGCCGGAGTTAATAATTGCATTTTTAAAATTTATATGCGCTGATGATTCAGCCGAGCCGGCAAACAAACTTCCAATTTGAACACCCTGTGCACCGAGTGTCAATGCTGCTAATATTGCCCTCCCAGATCCAATACCACCGGCTGCAATAATCGGAATATCAATAACTTCTTTAAGCATTGGGATTATAACCATTGTTGTAGTTTCTTCAAAACCATTATGTCCACCGGCTTCAAAACCTTCAGCAACAATTGCATCAACACCAGCCTGTTGTGCTTTAAGTGCAAATTTTTTATTGGCAACAACATGCATTACTGTAATTCCAGCTTTTTTTAATATCGACGTATATTTGGCAGGGTTGCCTGCCGAGGTAGTTACAATTCTAACCCCTTCATCTATTATTATTTCAATTATCTTATCTGTTTGCGGATATAGTAACGGAACATTTACCCCAAAGGGTTTGTCAGTAGCAAATTGGCACTTTTTAATATGGTCGCTTAGCACTTCCGGGCGCATACTTCCTGCACCAATAAGACCAAGTCCACCTGCATTACTAACCGCCGAGGCTAATTTCCATCCGCTGCACCATATCATACCTCCTTGTATAATGGGGTATTTTATATTTAACAACTTTTGAATTGTTGTATCCATCTCTCCTAATATTTTTTTGTTTAGCAGGCTACATTTTTTCCATCATTGCCTTAACAACATTGTTGGCACCATCATCAATGTCAATTATAGAAGCATCTAACATGTAACAAGGCGTTGTGAAAACAAGTTTCTCTTCATCCATAACCACATCACCATGAGTAGTTTTTATATGGGTAGCTCCCATTGCTTCAATAACTTCGGAAGTACCCTTGTCGGTGCCAATTGTAACACTAACATCTTTTAATATTTTAGCAATAAAAGCAGGCGAAATACACAACGCACCTATTGGTTTATTTAGGTCAACCATTTGTAATACAGCCTTTTCAACATTACTATCAACTTTTGCATTAGCACCATCAAAAGCAACTGTTGAAAGATTTTTTGCTGCGCCAAATCCACCTGGGAAAATAATAGCGTCAAAGTCTTTTCCGTTAAAATCGGTTAATGGCTTGATATCACCACGGGCAATTCGGGCTGATTCAACTAACACATTACGGGTTTCGTCCATCTCGTCGCCGGTAAGGTGATTAATTACATGGTATTGCTGAATATTTGGAGCAAAACACTGATATACTGCTCCTTGTCGTGCAATTGCCAACATTGTCAATGTTGCTTCATGTATCTCAGAGCCATCATAAACACCGCAGCCTGATAATACTATTGCAAATTTCTTCTTTTCCATGATATAAGTTTTATGTTATTGATTTTTTTATTGACTGCTAAGATAGCAATAATGATTTAATATGTTGTTGGTGGGTGAAATTTAATTGATGCTTTATTAAAGCAATAGTTCGTTAAGGTTTTATAACATACACATAATCAAACACTTAGAAAAAGACGCATTAAAAAGCTACTAAGCAGATAATCAACCCTTTGCGACTTAGCAACTTTGCGAGAAACAAAAACTACACGAACTATTGTTAAAGAGGATGAGTCCAAAACAAAATTAATGGATTTATCTCAAAGCAACTGATACTAATGTAGGCTAAATGTATTTTTGGCAGATAACAAACAGAGGCATGATTTTTGAAAACTCTTTATTCGACCATAATATATAAAAACTGATATCCATGAGTAAATTTAATGAAATAATAAAATCTTCAACGCCAACACTAATAGATTTTTCAGCTGAGTGGTGTCAGCCCTGTAAAATGATGCCCCCAATACTTAAAGAAGTAAAAAAGCAACTTGGTGGTAAAATAAGAATTTTAAAAATAGATATAGATAGAAATCAAGCAATTGCGCAAAAACATCAAATCCAAAGTGTGCCAACAATGATGGTTTTTAAAAGTGGAAACATTGTTTTCAGGCAATCAGGAGTAATGCAAGCCGGACAAATTGTACAGATGTTGCAGCAATTTTTATAATCTGATACCCAAATTGCCTACTTAGTCTTTGCAAAAAACGCCATATACTGCGTTATTCTCGTTTTTGAATCAGTCAACTACAATTCGTAAACCCCTTGAATTTAAAAACTTCGATGCCTTATCTTTGACGCCTTCTTATCAAAGACTTGAAAATGATGAGTTTTCTTGTAGGTTCTAATTAGGGCTATCTAAAAAGTTCGGAAGTGCGTTAAATTTGGAGATTGTGAATTGTAGATGTATAGAAATACTTCAAGATGAACAAGTTTCAAAGATGATGTGCTTCCGGACAGCCAAAAATATTAAATTTTGATATGGATAAATGTAAGCCTTTTATATAGTTCAATAGAAAATCATTGCACTTTTAACAAGAATAATAACTATATCTTATTGACAATATATATTATATGCGTTTTTTAGCAAGCCCTACTTAAGCAGGTATGCGTATGTGATAGATACGGGCCACTACTTTATTTTAATATTCACTTGTTAAGCGATGATTTAGTGGCAGGGGGTGCAGTGGTAGATTGTTGCAGCGGCAATGTTGTTTTTGTTGATTGGCAGCGGCTGACGGCAGGAAGCCCATGTACAAGCATACAAAAAACACAATTGGCGCAATACAACTACAAGCGGAAGACCCGCCCGGCCACCCATAAAAAAAGTTATAGCCTTCGCAGCATAATTATATCCGTTGTTTTATTAATTTTACCGCTAATTATGATTGAATTTATACTGAACGAGGAATACATTAAAACCAACTTGCCGACGGGAAGTATTTTGATTGATTTTATACGACAAAATAAACATCTTAAAGGTACAAAAATTGGTTGCCGCGAGGGTGATTGTGGAGCATGTACTGTACTGTCAGGGACTTTAACTACTGATAAAAAAGTTGATTACCGGACTATTGTATCGTGCCTTACACCAATTGCCAACGTACAGGGAAAACATATAGTAACTATTGAGGGACTGAATTTGGCACATGGGCTAACACCTGTGCAGAATGCTGTTAGAGAGAATAATGCTACACAATGTGGGTATTGTACTCCCGGGTTAGTGGTTTCGATGACGGGTTATACCTTTAATAAAAGCACATCAATTAGTGGTATTAAAGATGCTGTTAGCGGTAATATTTGTAGATGTACCGGATATAAATCAATTGAGAAATCAGCTGAAATGGTGTCGGAAATTATTGCAGATAAAGACGGCAGCGATATTACAAAATGGCTTGTTGAGAATGATTTTATCCCTGATTATTTTACTGATATCCCAAGGCGATTGCAGAAAATTTTGGACTATAATAACAATGATAATGGTGAGGTGATTGTGGGTGGCGGCACGGACTTGTATGTTAAGCATGCTCATAAATTACGCAAGTCAAATATTAGATTATTGCCTGATAATGTGAGCATTGACAACATTAATATTGATGGTACTAACTGCACCATTGGTGTCGGAGCAACTGCATCAAACATACTTGAGTTTACAAAGTTGCACAATTACTTCCCAAGACTAAATAATTATTTCAAGCTTATTTCGTCTAAGCAAATTAGAAATATGGGTACGTTGGCAGGTAATTTTGTCAACGCTTCGCCTATTGCCGATTTATCTATTTTTTTTATAGCGTTAAACAGCAAGATTGTAATTGCTGATAACAATCAAAATTGTAGGACAATTTTTCTTAAAGATTTTTTTAAGGGGTATAAAGTTGTTGATTTGACCGAAAATGAAGTTATTAAAGAGTTGAATTTTGAGCTCCCTGATAACAACACGTACTTTAACTTTGAAAAAGTTAGCAAGCGAACACATCTTGATATCGCAAGCGTTAATACAGCAATGAGTATTACATTGCATAACAACATTATACACAGTATTAATATTTCTGCCGGTGGTGTTGCACCTATTCCTTTGTTTTTAAAAAACACTTGCGGTTTTTTGATTGGTAAAAAGTTAACAGTGGAAAATATAAAGAAGGCACATTGTGTGCTGAAAGAAGAAATATTGCCAATTTCTGATATTAGAGGAAGTAAGGCGTATAAACAGATGCTAATTAGACAATTATATTATAGTCATTTTATTACACTATTCCCTGAGGTGATAAGTGTTGCCGACATTAGTTGATGTTAATTAATTTTGTGTTTTGAAGATTAAAACAGTCTCAAAAAACATTTAATTAAATTGCAGACTTAGAATTAATTATTCATAGCAGAAAGAACAGATTTAGAATGAAAAATATAGACTCCATAAATCATGTCTGCGGCAAATCAATTTTTGTTGATGATATAACCGTTAATCAGGGGACACTGTTTGGGGTTGTTTTTGGTTCGCCAATTGCGCATGGTACGATTACTAAATTGGATATTGACGCAGCTTCAAAGGCTGGTGGTGTTGTGCAGATTTTTACGTATTGCGATATCCCGGGAGAGAATCAAATTGGTGCAATAATTCAGGATGAAGAACTTTTTGCCGAAAA
>CAZGWS010000047.1:0-16352 GCA_964528805.1 uncultured Lentimicrobiaceae bacterium
CAACGAATTCCTCATCAAAAATAACTTTGTAAGCATCATTTTTTTGGAGACCAAAAAAATCAATTGTCCATGCGTATGTTTCCGAAAGGTTGTTTGAAAGATTTGGATCCACATTATTATCAACCATTGCATTCCAAAGAGATGACTTTATAACACCAACTGCGGTATCTTCAATTATTTCTACTTTCTTGATGCCACGTTTAGCTAATACTGAATCGCCAAAGCTGTAAAGCACGTACTTTGATGGCGAGAGCTCGTAGGCAAAATACATAATTCGCTTTAATGAATCTTTAGCACAGATTGCCGAATATTTATTTCCGGCAATAATTTTTCTAACATCAAAAACATCTTTTGTATTACGTGCGATGTAATCAATATCGCTATAATTAACGCCAAATTTCAGCAAGATATCCGATAAAAACTCATTCTTCTTTACTTTTGCAGATATCACCTCTAATGTATCAACATTAACTCCATATTTTAAATGGGGTACACGTTGCTTTACTTCACGATTGTTACTTTTTAATTTAGGTGAATTACTACAACCCGTAAGAATAAAAAGTAATGCACCAATAATACTTAAATATTTGTTAATCATAATTTGCAATAATCAAAAATCATTTTGGGGGTTAACGACAGGTTACTTTTTGTAAGATCGCCATAGGATAAAGACACCTGTAAGTATTAACGGAATACTTAAAAGTTGTCCCATATCTAAGAACATATTATTTTCAAAATTTACCTGTGGGAGTTTAATAAATTCAATTAAAAATCGGATTGACCAAAGAATCAGCAAGAAATAGCCAAACAGAACACCTTCGCGCAGTTTGCCATTGTGCTTCCAATAGTATGAATAAAGAAAGATAAATAACAATAAATAGCCAACTGCCTCATAAATTTGGGTAGGGTGATGTGCGATGGTATATCCTTCGCCATACTCTCTAACAAAAATAAAACCCCATGGCAAAGTAGTCTTATCGCCAAATATCTCAGAGTTCATCAGATTACCCATACGAATAAAAAAGCCTGCAAGAGCTACTACTATTGCAATACGATCAACAACCCACAAGTAGTGTTTGTTATATCTTTTAGAGAACAAGTAGATCCCAAATAGTATTCCCACTACCGCACCGTGGCTTGCAAGTCCACCCTTCCATATTTTTAATATTTCTATGGGATTAGCAAGAAAATATGATGGTTCATAAAATAGGCAATGCCCCAACCGTGCACCAACAATAGTTGAAATAATCATATATGTGGAGAGATCATCAAGGACTTTTATCGGGACACCTTCATTTTTGAATATTTTTTTAAGAATGATATATCCAAAAATAAATGACAAGGCAAACAATAAGCCGTACCATCTAATAGAAAAGCCACCAATTACAGGTAAGTCATTTGGTAAAATAAAAATTTCGGGACGGATATTCCAGACAATATAATCTAAAAGCATACAATTATTTTGTGGCAAAAGTACAGAATTGTAGCATGCATTAACTGAATTCTTTTTTCAACTGTGCTACCCAGGTACTAATTCGCTTTTCTGATAGTTCGGCTTGATTATGATCATCTAAAACAAGTCCGACAAAAATACCATCTTTATCAGCAAGAGAGAAATAATAATTGTATCCCACAACAGGCCATAAGCCCACTACATTTTGCTTATCAGGCAGCCTGCAATAAAGGGTTCCAAGTCCGTCAACAAAACTTTCCGGATACTCTTTTTGGTCGCCAAGACCAAACAATGCAATTTTTTTTTCAGAGAAATCGATATTTGTCAAGTTATCAATTGTAAGTTCCCAGTCGTCTTGCATCTCGCCTATTCCCCATGCCGAAGTACCAAAGATGAGATACTTATATTTCTTCATGTCGTCAGCAGAAGAATTTTTTAAGTTATAAATATCAACTTTAGCATCTCCAAAAGCTTCTTTAATTTTATATGCTGATTTTTCGGTCATGCCGTGTGTTGATCCATAAAAAATACCTATTGTTTTCATAATCGTATATTTATTTTAAATATAAATAATATCGCAAAAATAGTTTGTTTTTCTAATAACAGCAACGATTAAAGTAAAATTACTTACCGGCTATTACAAGATAGGTAACGAAATTAGTGATAATAATGGCATAAAAAAAGCCCCCTAATTTTCATCAGGAGGCTCAAACCAAATTAATTAATGAAAAAGCTATTTCTTTCCTTTTGTGGATTTTTTATCTTTAGCTCCACTATCTTTAACATTAGCACTACCACATGAGTCTGCTTTGTCTTTGCACGATTTCATATTATCGCAACATGATTTATCTTTACAAGTTGCTTTTTTATTGTTCTTTTTTTTATCTTTGTGATTATCAACAACAGTTGTTGAGTTTGTAGTTGACACTACTTGCGCAAAACCGGTTGAGGCAATACTTCCAAAAAAAAGTAAACCAAATGCCACTGTTAATATTTTTATTTTCATAATAACGTTTATATATCTATAATTATTTATCAGGAAACAAAACTATAACATACAAAGCAAAGGTCGTGTTAACCGGATGTTAATTACTGTTAATGAAATGTTAAATGTAAAATAATTCATTTTTTCAGCCTACTTTTGGTGTTGATATTTTAGTGTTACTACAGATAAAATGATTTTGGTAAGAATATGAAAAAGAAAGCAATAGTTTTAATTACATTCATAACTATTATCTCGTTAGCAGGTATTTTGTTAACGCAAATTTATTGGGTTAACACAGCCTTTAAGTTAAAGGAGAAGCAATTTGACAATAGCGTTCGCATAGCACTTAAGAGTGTAATAAACCAATTTGCACAAAACAAAAGTGATTCCACATTTCAAAAAAAGTTGCTAATTTTATCGTGTAGAAAGGACAAACTTAGCATTAATGATTTTATTGATTACAAGATACTTGACTCATTACTAAGTAGTGAACTTATTTGCATGAATATTAAAAGCAATTATTATTATGGCATTTACAGTAACTACAGTAAGAAGTTTGTTTTGGGCAAATACACAAATCACAGACATGGAATAATTAATTCACCTTTTCAGTTCTCATTATCAAGTATTTATAAACCAGGTGATTATTTTTTAAGCATATACTTTACCAATAAAACCGAAGTACTTCTTCAGCGAATGAAGTTATGGGTTTTCTTATCAATTTTATTTTTATTGATTCTGATAGTGAGTTTAATATTTGTGATATATACTATATTTCAACAGAAGAAAATATCAGAGATAAAGACAAATTTTATCAACAATATGACTCATGAGTTTAAGACACCCATTGCAACTACAACTCTTGCCGCCGAGATGCTTCAGAGAGAAGAGGTAATTTTACACCCACTCAAGATAAAAAAATATGCTTCAATTATACTAGATGAAAACAGTCATCTTCAAAATCAGGTGGAACAAATATTACAAGTTGCAATACTTGAGAGCAGTAATCAGCAGTTTAAAATTGGCAAAGTAAATATGCACGAGTTAATAGACGATGCCGCCAACAGTTTTGAGTTGCAAATAACAAAACTAAATATTAATTTTGAACTTAATAAAACAGCCACAAACGCTTGTATTATGGGTGATGAGGTGCATTTGCTAAATTTAATATCCAATTTAATAGAAAACGCAATTAAATATACAACGGATAAAAAGGTTATTACCGTTTCAACATGGAACGAAAATAAAAACTTTGTAATATCAGTAAAAGATAATGGGATTGGTATTAGTAAAGAGCACCAACAAAATATATTTAAGAATTTATTTCGCGTACCCACCGGCGACATTCAGGAGGTTCGTGGTTTTGGATTGGGACTATATTACGTAAAGACAGTAGTAAGTCAATTTAACGGCAAAATTGAACTGACAAGCGAGATAGGAAAAGGCTCCGATTTTAAAATACTTTTTCCCCATTGTAAAATTAAATAGAAAATTATGCAAAAAGAAAAAATTAAAATACTATTTGTTGAAGACGACCCAAACCTGAGTATGATACTTAAAGACTATTTGGAGATGATTGGCTATATTGTTGACCATGCCAATGATGGCGAGAAAGGCATTAAATTATTTGTTAAAAACGAATATAGCCTTGTATTGTTAGATATTATGATGCCAAAAAAGGATGGATTTGCCGTGGCAAAAGATATAAGAGAAATAAATACGTCAATACCCATTATTTTTTTAACAGCAAAAAATCTTAAACAAGACCGGATTAAAGGGTTTAAAGTGGGTTGTGATGATTATATAACCAAACCGTTTAGCACCGAGGAACTTAGCCTGCGTATTAAGGTAATATTAAAAAGATGCCAACTTGTAAGCTTAACTGCCTCAGAATCGGTAAAAAAATTAATAACCCTTGGTGAGTTTACTTTCGACAGTACAAACATGATACTAACAATTGATAATTCAGAACGAGTGTTGACACGTAAAGAATCAGGGCTTTTAAAATTACTTTGCGAAAATAAAAACAATCTTGTACCCCGTGAAGTCGCCATGAATACAGTATGGGGAGAAAACGACTACTTTATTGGCAGAAGTATGGATGTTTTTATCGCAAAGCTTAGAAAATATTTAAAATCCGATCCAAATGTTAACATTAATAATGTACATGGTATTGGGTTTAAACTTGAGATAGTGGAATCATAATTTCATTTCCTACAATTGCAATTTTAAATATTTTTAACATATTTTGTAACAAATAGAAAAGACAATACGTCGTACTGGCAAATTCACTATAAACATAGATTATGAAAAAGACCAGTTTAAACAAAGTGCTGTTTGTAATTGCATTTATAACATCAATTACCCTAAATGCACAGATACGCGGAAACGGAAATATAACAAAACAAATACACGAAGTTAGTAAATTTAACTCAGTTCAAATTAACGGAGCAGCGAGTTTAGTTATTACACAAGGCAGCAACTTTGCAGTAGAAGTTGAAACCGATTCAAATATTCAGGAATATATTACCGTAGAAGTTAGGCAAAATACATTACATTTTGGATTTAACAATAAACACATTAAGCAGTATAAAATACTTAAATTTTATGTAACTGCACCAAATTTTAAACAAATTAAGGCATCAGGAGCGTCAAATATTACAACTAAAGATAGCATAACAGGCGACCATTTGCAACTTACCATAAGCGGTGCCTCAAGTGTAAACCTTAATGTTGACTACAACAGTATTACAACAAAATTATCTGGTGCAGCTGATGTTACTTTAGGTGGTACTGCAACCTCAAGTTTAGTTTATAGCAGCGGGGCATCGGAGTTTCACGGCAAAAATTTGGTTACAGTAAGTTCCGTTGTAAATGCCAGTGGTGCAAGCACATGCCGTGTTAATGCTAAATCAAATCTAACCTACGAAGTATCGGGAGCAGCTACCGTAAACCATGTATCAACCCCCACAACGGTTACGATAAATAAGGACGATGGAGTTAATAAAATTATAATAAATGAAGATGCAAACCAAGACAAAGAGCATTACTACAACGCAGATACAACATCAGTAAGAATTGGATCACTTGCTGTTAAAGTTGTTGATGGCGACACTACTCAAATAACAGTTGGAAGCCATACATTAGTAGTTACCGACGACGGAAATGTAAGCTGGCAACACTGCAAAAAAAGTGAATTTAACGGACACTGGGGTGGTTTTGAACTTGGCATAAATAGTTATGTAACTCCCGACTTTAATACAAGTTGGGGTAGTGAGTACGACTATTTAAATCTTAAATATGAAAAATCAATTGCAGTTAACTTAAATGTATATGAGCAAAATATTTCTTTAAATAAAAGCAAAACCATTGGTCTGATAACAGGCTTAGGTTTATCGTGGAATAATTATCGTTTTAACAACACCACAATGTTATCAACCGACAGCTCAGTTATTAAAGGTTACTACATGAAAAACGTATCAGTAAGAAAAACAAAGCTTACGACAATGTACCTAACTGTGCCTCTAATTTTTGAAGTGCAAACAAACAATATCAAAAAATCAAACAGATTTCATTTTGGTGTTGGTGTTGTTGCAAAAGTGAGAATAAGCACTCATACAAAAATATATTTCAACGAGGCTGATAAGGAGTACTCTTTGGAAGATCCAAAAACAGGAGAAACTCTTCCAATAACATATCGAACTCCAAATGCGAGCAGCAGAAACATTGTAAAAAACTTTGGTAGTTACTATTTACAACCAATAAAGCTTGATGCCACAGTAAGATTTGGTTACGGCATCATTAATCTGTTTGCCACTTATTCAATAAACACAATGTTTCAAAGTGGTCGCGGTCCTGAACTGTACCCAATTACAGTTGGTATAACATTAGTTGGCTGGTAGTTTGCACATTACCAAATATTAATTTTAAATTTCATAAGTATCCTTGCTGTTTTTCGGTGAGGATAATGTTTTTACTACAACCTTAAAGTCGCAACCATCTTCTGCTACAAAGCCTAATAACATGCCGTTATTGTTAGTGTTCAAAAGAACATACTCACCATATCAAGTGATAGGCTTTCTTTGCTTTTTTCTACGCTTTTCCTATCCTGACGCACTCTTTGACTTTTCATTACGAGCATAGTTGCAGATTTAATGTACAATAATTTTATTGTTGCGAGGTTAACAGTAACGAGTAATTTTATAGTTTTGCAGTACTAAAATAATTAAAATGCTATAAAATGTCAGGACACAGTAAATGGTCAACAATTAAGCGAAAAAAAGGTGCTTTAGATGCAAAACGATCTAAAATATTTTCAAAGATAATTAAAGAAATTACAGTTGCTGTAAAAGAGGGAGGTCCCGATCCCGACGCTAACCCCAGACTACGTATGGCTATTTCAAATGCCAAAGGCGTAAGCATGCCCAAAGACAATATTGAACGTGCAATAAATAAAGGTAAAGATAATGACAGTGCCTCCTTTAGTGAGCCCACCTTTGAAGGTTATCTACCAAACGGAATAGCCGTATTTATTGAATGTACTACTGATAACAACCAGCGAACGGTTTCGAATATAAGATCAATTTTTAACAGATATGGAGGCAATTTAGGAACAAATGGTTCATTAAGTTTTATGTTTAATCGCAAAGGCGTTTTCGTTGTTTTAGCTGACGAAATGGATCATGATGAACTTGAAATGGAATTAATTGATGCAGGCGCAGAAGACATTGAGATTGAAGATGATGGCAATTTTCACATAACAACCTCACTCGAAGATTTTGGAACGATGGCTAAAAAACTTGAAGAACTTAATTTGGAACCCGAATCAACAGACCTTCAACGGATACCAACAGATACCAAAACCCTTGACGTTGAAGAAGCATTAAAAATAATGAAAGTTATCGATCTTTTTGAAGATGACGACGACGTTCAAAATGTTTTTCATAACCTCGAAATTACTGATGAGCTTATTGATGCTATGTAATCCTAAACAGCAAAATTGCTAATACTAAAATAATAAATAGCCATAAGAATATCCATATTTTATTTTCAGTCAATAGTATATTAAATCAATAAAACATATCAAAACAAAATTATAATGAGCGAATTAAGAGAATTTGGACTGGGTGACAAACTAAAAGTCAAAGGTAAAATACATACCATTGGCATTGTAGGCTGCGGCACTGTTGGGCAAAGTATTACGCTACTTTCTGCCCAATATGGATTAGACGTTGTTTTTGTTGACGTATCGCAGGAGCGTGTAGATGAAATAACAAGAGATCTTGTGTTACAACTTGACGATGAAATACATCATTGGGGGATAACACCTTCGGAAAAACGGTTGGTTTTGTTGCGCATCACGGGCACTACTGACTTTGCAGATCTTAAAAACTGCGACATAGTTATTGAGACCATAAGTTCACGAAAAAAAGGAACACAAATAAATCTACGAAAAGAAGTTTTTCGTAAAATTGAAGAAGTTGTATCAGACACAACTATAATTTCGTCAAGTATAAGCTCGCTGATGATTTCGGATCTTGCCGAAGCACTAAAAATACCCGGACGTGCGATTGGAATTCATTTTATTGAACCTTGCAACAAAACTAGTATCGTAGAAGTTGTTAATGGTGTTAAATCAACAAAAATAGCATTTGACCAAGTAATGCGATTTTGCCAGTTAATAAATAAAAAAGGTATTTTACTACAAGAATCTCCAGGCAATATTAGTACGAGGATGATTATCCCCATTATAAATGAAGCATGTGAGTTACTAATGGAAGGAGTAGCGTCAATTACAGATATTGACCTTGTAATGAGAGTAACATTAGGACATAATGTTGGTCCGTTTGAGCTTGCTGACAAAATAGGTTTGGATAAAGTTTTGAAATACATGGATAATCTTTTTTCAGAATATGGTAGCAGTAAATACAAAGCATCACCGGTTATTAAACGACTTGTCAGGGCGAACTATCTTGGTAAATATGTGGGTCGGGGATTTTACACATACAAAGATGGTAAAAAGATTAGTAATAATATTTCATGTGCAATAATAAAATAAAAGAAATGAAAGTTCTTGTTTTAAATTGTGGGAGTTCATCAATTAAATATCAACTGCTCGACATGCCATCCACAAAGGTAATCGCAAAAGGATTAGTTGACAAAATTGGATTAAGAGGAAGCTCAATAGTACATACCAGAGGTGATTATAAGCCTGTTGTTATTGAAGGGCAAATACTTGATCATCAGCAGGGTATAGAATTTCTTCTTGGTATTATTATCAGCAAAAAGTATGGGAGCTTAAAAGATTTGACAGAAATTGATGCAGTTGGGCACAGAGTTGTTCATGGTGCCGAAGAATTTAGCGGAAGCGTTTTAATAAACGAAGACGTAATTGATGCTCTCGAAAAATCGACCGAGCTTGCCCCCTTGCATAACCCACCAAACTTAAAAGGTATTTATGCAATGCAGCAGCTGCTTCCTGATGTAGCCCAGGTTGGTGTTTTTGATACAGCCTTCCACCAAACAATGCCTATGCACACTTACCTGTACGCAATACCGTATGTGCTTTACGAAAGGTATAAAATTCGCAGGTATGGTTTTCATGGAACAAGTCATAAATTTGTTTCTGCAAGAGCTTGCGAGATACTAAATGTTGAATTATCAAAACAGAAAATTATCACATGCCACCTTGGCAACGGATCATCGCTGGCAGCTATCAAAAATGGTAGTTCATACGACACGTCAATGGGGATGACGCCAACAGAGGGGCTTATTATGGGAACCCGTACCGGTGATCTTGATCCGGGTGCGCTGTTGTATATTGCAAATAAAGAAGATACAAGTATTAACTACACAAATATTCTTATCAATAAATTCTCCGGAATGATGGGTATATCAGGTGTGTCGTCTGACATGCGTGATTTGGAAGCTGCTGCTGAAAATGGAAATGAAAGAGCGCAACTTGCTTTAGACATGTTCGCTTACAGAGTTAGAAAATACATTGGCGCATATGCCGCAGCACTCGGGGGGGCAGACATTATTGTTTTTACTGGAGGTATCGGCGAAAATGACATCAAAACTCGTAAAGCAATATTAAGCAATCTGGAATTTATGGGCATTATAACAGACCCAGCAAAAGAAAATATTAGAGGTAAAGAGACAATGCTTTCATCTGAAGAATCAAAAGTGAAAGTACTTGTTGTTCCTACTGATGAAGAACTTATGATTGCTAACGATACATTTGAAATAATTAGCAAGTTAAAATAGTACATAGCCCCTGCAAGAAAACTCATCATTTTCAAGTCTTTGATAAGAAAGCGTCAAAGACAAGGCTTTCGAAGTTTTTAAATTCAAGGAGTTTACGAATTGTAAATAACTGATTAAAAACGAGAATAACGCAGTATTTGGCGTTTTCTTAACAAAGACTACATATAGTTTTGTGTTGTTAGCTTTCGGAAAAGTGGTTTACTAATATAGCCTTATAATGTGCGAAATTTTGCTTTCTCAGTTTAATACATTATTTGCTGGCAATACAGCTTTAGTTGCATCTGCCACAGATAGTAGCGCAGTAGCAAAAATAGCAACTATACATTTTTTGCAAACAAGCACTATGCAAATAAACCCATCTTTACATGTCCACAACGTAAATTTAGATATTATCACCTATGTAGTTATGGCATTACTTGCAGTTATTTCTATTGTTTGGTATTTACTACAAGACAGGTTTTTAACAATATTCACACTTAAATCAATCAGCAGGCTTCAGCGGGAGAGTGATAGCGCATCAAAATCTCCAGGATTGTTAGTTACGGGTCTATTTTGGGTTAACTTTATAATCTCGTTAAGCATTTTTATATTTTTAATTTTGCAAAGTTTTTTTAAAGATAAGATAGATGGAGTAACAGACTATACAATATTTATATACATATTGACCACTATTTTAATATTATTTTTATATAAACTTTTAATAACTTTTGGTGCAGGATTTATTTTCCAAACACAAAAAATAATGAAACAGCAAATTATTATTGGCAGGAATATACATCATATAACGGGCGTTATCTTACTGCCAATCATACTATTATTGCTATACTCGCTACAAGATGTGCTAATGTACATTGTTATATCAATATTTATACTATTACAAGTTTACAGACTGGCTCAAATAGTAATTATCGGAAAATCCAGTACTGTTTTTTCTACATTACATATTATTTTATACCTTTGCACCCTCGAAATTGTACCTGTTTTGGTATTGCTAAGATTAATAAATAACGATTCTGGAATATAACAATATTTGAGAGTGATTTCATTATCTTTTTATTTGAAATAAAAAACGAATATGGCATTGAAAATAAAAAACATATTAGTTTCCCAACCTAAACCTGCTGATATGAATAAATCGCCTTATGGCGAACTATGCAGGAAATTTAATGTGAATATCGACTTCCATAAATTTATTACGATTGAAGGTATTAGCGCACGTGATTTTAGACGTTCAAAAGGCACGTTTAATAATCATACGGCAGTAATATTAACGAGCAGGCATGCTGTTGATCACTTTTTCAGGATGGCAAAAGAACTTAGATATGAAATTCCTGACTCACTTAAGTATTTCTGTATTTCCGAATCAACAGCTTATTACCTGCAAAAATATGTGCAGTATCGTAAAAGAAAAATTTTCTACGGTAAACAACGATTTGCCGACCTGCTAAATGTTGTTAAGAAACATAGTGAAGAGAAATTTTTAGTTCCCTCTTCTGATATTCATAAACAAACTATGTTTAAACTACTTGATAAAGAAAAGATAAACTATACAAATGCCGTAATTTATCGCACCGTTGCAAGTAATCTTTCGCACGTTGAAATCACTAAATATGATTTGATTATCTTTTTTAGTCCCGCAGGAATTAAGTCGTTGCAAAATAACTTCCCAAATTACAATCAAGAAGATAAACTAATAGCAGCATTTGGACCTACAACAGCAAAAGCAGTTAAAGACGCAAAGCTTAAACTCTCCATTCCCGCACCTACGCAGTCAGCTCCATCAATGACAATGGCCATTGATGAATACCTTACCAAAGAAGCAAAGGACAGGAGAAGAAATGGCAGAAAATAATGCAGCAAGCACTACAACACTTGTTATTATAAGCTGATTTATTAGTTTTAGCTTATACTTTTATTGGTGAGATCTGCTAAAACTACACTTTATTCTTAGTGTCAATAATAATAGTTACCGGTCCCGAATTTGTTATACTCAACTCCATATTTGCACCAAATTCGCCGGTCATTATTTTTTTACCGGTCTGCAATTCAAGTGCTGAAATAAACTTATCATACAACTGTAATGCAATATCTGGCTTTGCCGCTTTAATATATGAAGGACGATTCCCTTTTTTTGTCTTGGCACATAAAGTAAACTGGCTTACCACAAGCACATCTCCGCTAACATCTGTTATTGAAAGATTCATTGTGCCATCTTCATCATCAAAAATACGCAGATTAGATAGTTTGTTAGTCAGCCAAAGTATATCGTCATCACTATCATTATTTTCTATGCCCAATAAAATAACCATCCCACGGTCTATTTCTGATTTAATATTGCCGCCAACAGTTACGCAGGCATCGCTTACTCTTTGTATTACTACTTTCATAATATCAGTAATTTTGAAGCTGCAATTTATTAATTTTGTTGAAAAATATTGATATGGTAAGATTAAGTGTAAATATAAATAAAATAGCAACACTACGAAATGCTCGCGGGGGAAACCAGCCAGATTTAATTAAAGTTGCTACAGACTGTGAAGAGTTTGGAGCACAGGGTATTACAGTTCACCCACGACCCGATCAACGCCATATTACATACGAAGATATCCAATTATTGAAACACATTGTTACAACAGAATTTAACATCGAAGGCAACCCTACACCTAACTTTATCAAGCTCGTACTGGCAAATAAACCACATCAGGTAACATTGGTTCCCGACAATCCCGGGCAACTAACTTCCGACCATGGTTGGGATACTATGAAGAATAAGGATTTCCTTGTTGAAGTAATTAACATATTTAAAGATGCAGGCATACGTACATCCATATTTGTTGACCCCGATTTACAACATGTGGCAGGTGCGGCAACAATAGGAACTGATAGAATTGAATTATATACCGAAAGTTATGCCTCCGGATATATCAAAAATAAAAGCAAAGCAATAAAACCATTTGTTAAAGCAGCTTTACTGGCTAAAGAATTAAAACTCGGAATTAATGCAGGACACGATTTGAGTTTGGTTAACTTAAAATATTTTGTTGAAAAAATACCGTGGATAGATGAAGTATCAATAGGTCACGCATTAATATGTGACTCACTTTATTACGGACTTGAAAATACAATTCAACTATATTTACGTAAGTTAAAAGTATTGAAGTAATAATTTCCAAACTATTTTTTTATATTTTAAGTTACAAAAAGTTTCATTTTTATAAAGTTTACAAATATGTTATTTTTGGAGTTTAATACCCATAATCATGAAAATTATTAATTATTATAAGCAGTTTCTTAAATTGTTAGTGCTGATTTCTTTTCTGTTAAGTTCATCGCTTACTTTTGGTCAGCAATCAGACAAAACTACAACCGATACTATTTTAAGTAAAGCCGAAGCAATTAAGATTTCTGAAATTTCAATAAAATCAGGAGAAGTCTGGACTCAAGCTAAAAAATTAGAGGGGACACTACTTACCGACGAAGAGATTAAG
The DNA here is from genome assembly GCA_964528805.1 of uncultured Lentimicrobiaceae bacterium. Taxonomy (GTDB): domain Bacteria; phylum Bacteroidota; class Bacteroidia; order Bacteroidales; family F082. Next base: position 13,193 of record CAZGWS010000047.1, read on the forward strand.
GAAATAAAAATTAAAAATGATTCCCTTCTGAGTCAAATAAGCAGCCTACTTAAAAGGAACAAAACCATAAACTTTGACACTAAGAAAATTCGCTTTCTAAGTAACAAGCAGTTATTTTGGAAAACCTTGTCAGAGAAATTGAATCTGGAGAAAGCATCACTGTCAACTGAAATAAAAATTCTTAATGAGTATAAAACTGATTTCGAGAATGAAATGAAGGTTTGGAGAAACACCAAAATGGTAATCCAAAAGGAAGACACGGAACCAATCGTTATTAAACGTGTTACAGAATTACTTGCCGGATTAAATGGTATTGTTGCTAACATTCAGAAAAAAAATGATAAATTACTTTCGATGTTAGACCGTACTTCAGGCGATGGCGTAATGGTTGATGAATTTATAAACAGAATTGATGATGTAATAGTAAAGAAAAAAAGTCAAATCTTTTTGCGTGATTTTCCACCGGTTTTTTCTGAAAAATTTTATGAAATCAGTAGCTGGCAATTTACCGGACTCATTCAATCCTTTTACCGATATGAAGTTGTTGAACTGATAAAATATTTGAAAAGTCATGAAACCGAAAACATAATTCAACTTCTGTTAATCCTTATCCTCATTATTGCCGTTAATTTGATTAAAAATATTTTACTGAAATCAAATGTTGATGATGATTCAAGGTACACACATCTGCTTATAAAAATATTTAAACACAATATAAGTGCTGCATTAATATTGGGTCTTTTTGCTTCAGTTTTTATTTACCCAAACAGGCCTGAGCTATACAAAGACATAATGCGTTTAATTACCCTTATACCGTTAATTATTATTTCGTCTGTGTTTGTAAAAAAGCAATATTACAAGTTTCTATATGTATTTGTGATTATTACTTACTTACAATTTGTATATATCGTATTTCCTGCAGATAGTTATTTTTCATTCCTTAGTATGGTTGTTGTTGCCATACTGCAAACCTTTGTGTTGTTGAAAGTTGTGCGTATTTTATATCACCACCCAGTATCAAGTACCGCTTTAAATAATATGCTTATTCTGTTATTGGTAGTTTTTTTAGGGTTTGCATTAACAGGTTTCTTTGCCTTAATATTTGGTGCCATTACACTATCAGAGGTAACCCTTAATATTTCCATTGTTGTTGTATTTGCAAGTATGTTAATATATATCACTACAATTATTTTTGACGGACTAATAGTGTTAGCTCTTAAAGGTAATTACCTACAAAAATTAAATTTTATTCGATTGTATGGGGTATTGATAACAAGAAAAATTATTAGCATAGCTAACTTTGTTGCAATTATTGCAATTTTAATATTTATGATGGATGTAATAAATATTAAAAGACCAATTTATAATGCGGTTACAGCTATTTTTACTAATAAGTTTAATATAGGTTTAACGTCATTTACACTATGGGATATCGTGGTGTTCTTTTTAGTGATATGGTTGTCAATCATTATTGCTAAGATGATACGAATAGTACTCGAAAAAGATGTGCTTAACAAGCTTAGTTTAGGTAAAGGTGTGCCATACACAATAGCAATGATGGTGCGTTATAGCATTATTACAGTAGGTGTTATACTTGCTGTTACCGCTGCCGGGATACCAATGAATAACCTAACCGTACTTTTTGGTGCTTTTGGTGTTGGTATAGGTTTCGGATTACAAGATATATTTAATAACATCGTTTCGGGTTTTATTTTACTTTTTGAGCGACCACTTCAAATTGGCGATACAATTGAGATTGGAAAATATGTTGGAAACGTTAAAACCATTGGTATTCGATCGAGTAATATTAGAACTTTCGACGGTGCCGAGGTTATTGTCCCCAACGGTCAGCTAATATCAAATGAAGTTATTAACTGGACACTAAGTGACCAGCGACGAAGAATTGAAATTGTTGTTGGTGTTGCGTATGGCTCTGATCCACACAAGGTAAATAAATTATTAAAAAATCTACTATTAGAACATCATGATGTAATTGATGACCCTTCCCCTTATGTATATTTTAATGAATTTGGTGAAAGTTCTCTCAATTTCAGATTGCTCTTTTGGACTTCATACTCAGGCGAATGGATTCGCATACGTAGTGAAGTTATGTTTAAGATATATGATACTTTAATGCAAGAGGGAATATCAATACCTTACCCCCAGATTGATTTACACTTACACTCAAAGGATGAAGAATTAGAAGACCTAAACAAAAACGACAAACAGATATCTTGATAAAACAAATTATAATCGTAATTTTACTAATTAGTACCTGCAAGAAAAATCATCATTTTCAAGTCTTTGACAAGAAAGTGCCAAAAACAAGACTTTTGAAGTTTTTGAATTCAAGCAGTTTACAAATTGTAAATAACTGATTAAATAACGAGAATATCGCAGTATTTGGCGTTTTCTTACAAAGACTAATTACATATATTATTACTCAATCACAGCTACTTATATTACTGATAATTGGCATTTAACTGAAAATCAAGGGGTGGCGTATCGAAATTAAGAAATACCCAAAATTTACCGAAGTTGGCAGCTTAAGGTAACTTGTGGACTGAATAACTACAAAAACATAAACCATGAAAACACTTACTCTATTTCTATTTGTAATAAGCACTCTAATAATGAGTTGTAACAATAGTAATTATAATAATGAAAATACTAAACAATCAAATATTACAACAAGCAATTACACACAAAAAGTTACTTTTCCATCGTTGGATGGATTACAAGTAAGCGCAAATATTTATCAAATTGATACAACATCTCCTGTAATTGTACTCTGTCATCAAGCACGATTTAACAAATTTGAGTATGCCGGCATAGCAAAAAAGTTAAATAAAATGGGGTTTAACTGTATTGCTATTGATCAACGCTCCGGCGGACCAATTTCCATAATGCCAAATGAAACAAAAGTAAGAGCTGTTGCACAAAAAAAGCCAACAGACTATTTAGATGCCGAGCAAGATATTATTGCTGCGATTAATTATGCCGTTAAGCGGTATCACAAGCCTGTAATATTATGGGGCAGCTCATATTCATCAACACTTGCACTATATATAGCTGCTAAAAATAAAAACGTTAAAGCTGTTATAGCTTTTAGTCCGGGCAACTATTTTGCAGTAGATAAAGGATCACTTATTGAAAAATT